>JANNMP010000355.1:0-14729 GCA_031398015.1 Burkholderiaceae bacterium | reverse complement strand
CCTGGTGGGCCACCAGACCGGCCAGGCCAAGGAGGCGCTGGCCGGCGCGGCGCGCACGCTGGAGGCGGTGTACAGCTACCCCTACCAGAACCACGCCTGCATGGTGGTGATGAACGCCACGGCAAGGTGGACCGCCGAACGCTGCGAGGTGTGGACCCCCACCCAGAACGGTGAAGCCGCACTGGCCGCCACCGCCGAAGCCGCCGGCCTGCCCGCTGCACAGTGCGATGTGTTCAAGATCCACCTGGGCGGCGGCTTCGGCCGGCGCGGCGCCACCGACTGGGTGCGCCAGGCGGTGGCGGTGGCCAAGGCCATGCCGGGCACGCCCATCAAGCTGGTCTGGAGCCGTGAAGAGGACATGCAGCATGGCTTCTACCACCCGGTCACCCAGTGCAAGCTGAAGGCCGGCGTGGACGCTCAGGGCAAGCTCACTGCGCTGCACATGCGGGTGTCGGGCCAATCGATCCTGGCCGGCCTGTTTCCGCAGAACATGCGTGACGGGCTCGACCCGGTGGTGTTCCAGGGCCTGAACAAGGGCGGCGCCGAAGGTGCGCTGGGCTACAGCATCCCCAACCTGCTGATCGACCATGCGATGCGCAACCCGCCGGTGCGCCCGGGCTTCTGGCGCGGCGTCAACCTGAACCAGAACGCGATCTACCTGGAGTGTTTTCTCGACGAAGTGGCCCACGCCACCAGCCAAGACCCGTTGGCGCTGCGCCAGCAGTTGCTCACCGGCTCACCCAAACACCTGGCGGTGTTGAACGCGGTCGCGCAGCGTGCGGGTTGGGGCACAACGCCGGCACCCATCAACGGCCAGACGGTGCACCGCGGGCTGGCCCAGATCATGGGCTTTGGCAGTTACGTGGCGGCCTGTGCCGAGGTGTCGGTCAGTGCCGCCGGTGAGCTGACGGTGCACCGCATCGTGGCCGCCACAGATTGCGGCCATGCGGTCAACCCGCAGCAGATCGAGGCGCAAGTCGAAGGCTCGTTTGCCTATGGCCTGTCAGCGGCGCTGCTGGGTGAATGCACGCTGGACAAGGGTCGCTTCGTGCAGACCAACTTCGACAGCTACCCGGTGCTGCTGATGGCGCAGATGCCCAAGGTCGAGACCATCGTGATGCCATCGGGTGGCTTCTGGGGTGGCGTGGGCGAGCCCACCATCGCGGTGGCGGCGCCAGCGGTGCTCAACGCCATCTTTGCCGCCACCGGCCAGCGTGTGCGCCATCTGCCGATCAAGAACCAGAACCTGAAGAAGGCATGAAACTGGTCACCGCGCCGCTGCTGCTGTTGGCCGCCATGCATGCCGCTGCGGCCCAGGGCAATGCCGCGCGTGGCGAGGCCATTGCCAACCACCGCAGCCAGGGCCTGTGTGTGTTGTGCCATGCGCTGCCCGGGCAGAACCCGGCGCTGCAAGGTGACATCGGCCCGCCGCTGGCCGGCGTGGGCGCGCGGCTGGACGCCGAAACACTGCGTCAGCGCCTGCTGGCACCTGAGCGCTTCAACCCCGACACCGTGATGCCGGCCTACGGCCGCAGCCAGGGCCTGCAGCAGGTGGCCGCCGCCCAGCAGGGCAAGCCGCTGCTGAATGCGGCGCAGATCGACGACCTGGTGGCCTGGCTGGCCACGCTGCGCTGATGTCTGGCCACGCTGCGCTGATGCCCGCGCTGCCCCGCCGCCGTGTGCTAGGCGCTGCCGCCGGGCTGGGCCTGCTGCTGCAGTTGCGCCCGTTGCCCGCCTGGGGCGTGTCGGCCACGCCCACGCTGCAGGCTGTCGAGCGGCAATGGGCGGCAGGCCGGCCGGTGCGCGAAGGCCGGGTGCTGCTGGACATGGCGCCGCTGGTGGAAAACGGCAATGCGGTGCCGATCAGCGTCAAGGTCGACAGCCCGATGAGCGCCACAGACTTCGTGCGCGAGATCGTGGTCTTCAATGAGCGCAACCCGCAGCGCGATGTGGTGCGCTTCAGCCTGTCAGCGGCCAGCGGCGTGGCCCAGGTGCAGGCGCGCATCCGGCTGGCCACGTCACAGCAGCTGGTGGCGCTGGCGCGAATGAGCGACGGCAGCCAGTGGTCACACCATGTCGATGTGCTGGTGACCTTGGCCGCCTGCATCGAGCCCTGATTGAAAGACCGCGCATGGCCGACAACCCCAAACCCCGCGTGCACACGCTGATCCACGGCCTGGACGGCATGAAGCGCGGCCAGCCGGCAGAGTTGCGGGTGATGCTGGGCCACCCGATGGAAAACGGCTTGCGCCACGACGGCTTCGGCAACGTGGTGCCGCGCAACATCGTCACCCGCTTCGAATGCCGGCTCGACGGCAACCTGGTGTTCGGCGCCGACCTGTACCCCGCCATTGCCGCCAACCCCTACCTGGGCTTCTGGCTGCGCGCCGACGGCCCGGGCACGCTCAGCTTCGACTGGACCGGCGACTGGGGCTTTGCCCACCGCGAGACGCGGCTGATCCAGCCGGCATGACGGCCCGGCCACAACGGCGTGCCGCCGCCGCGCTGCTGGCGCTGGCGGCGGCCAGTGCAGCCCTGGCACAAGACCCGCGCCGCTCGGGCTTGCAATCGATGAGCCCGGCCCTGCAGGCGATGCAGCGCGACGACGCCCAGAACCCCGGCATGCTGTGGGTGCAGGACGGTGCGCAGCTGTGGCGCACGCCCGCCGGCGCGGCGGGCAAACGCTGCGCCGATTGCCATGGCGATGCGCGCCAGAGCATGGCAGGTGTGGCGGCGCGCTACCCGGCCTGGGACGCGGCCAGCGCCGGTGCGCTCAACCTGAGCGGTCGCATCAACCAATGCCGGCTGCGCCAGCAGCAGGCGCCGGTGCTGCCCAGCGAGCATGCCGACCTGCTGGCGCTGTCGGCCTATGTGGCGCACCAGTCACGCGGCCAGCCGATCAGCCCACCGGCCGATGCCCGGCTGGCGCCGCTGCAGGCCCAGGGCCTGGCGATCTGGCAACAGCGCCTGGGCCAGCTCAACCTGGCCTGCCTGCACTGCCATGACCAGCGCGCCGGGCAGCGCCTGGGCGGCGCCACCATCCCGCAGGGCCATGCCACCGGCTATCCGGCCTACCGGCTGGAATGGCAGGGCCTGGGCAGCCTGCAGCGCCGCCTGCGCGGCTGCATCACCGGCGTGCGTGCCGAGCCCTGGGGCGCCGATGCACCCGAATGGCTGGCGCTGGAAGCCTGGCTGGCCCAGCGCGCGGCGGGCTTGGTGGTGGAGACGCCGGCCTTGCGGCCATGAACCTGCGCGCTCACTTGCGCTCCATCAAGGCCCGCAGGTGCTGCACCGGGATGGCATAGCTGATGCCCGAGGGTTGGCTCAGCAGGTTCTCACGGCTGCCTTTGACCAGCACCATGTTCAGCAAGCCCAGCACCACGCCGGTGTCGGCGTCGATCAGCGGGCCACCGCTGTTGCCGGGGTAGGCCGTGCCGTCGAGCTGGTAGATGTCGAAGCCGGGCTGGCGCAGCCGGGCTGCGGCCGCAGCGTCCAGCCGGGCGGCATTGGGCGGCGGCAGCACGATGGGTGTGATCGACGAAATGATGGCGCGGTGGGTGACGGCTGAAAAGCCCAGCAGCCCGGCAATGGGAAAGCCGATGAAGGCCACGGCCTGGCCTTCGCGCGCGGGGGCCATGCTGGCGTCGGCCAGCGCCAGCGCCGGCAGCGGTGGGCCGTCAAAGCGCAGCAGGGCCACGTCGCGCAGCCGGTCCACAGCCACCAAGGTGAGGCTGCGGGTGGCCACCACCGTGTCCTGGCCGGCACGGCGCTCGCCGCTGTGCTGCAGCGCCAGTTGCGCCAGCGCCGCCGGGTCGTCGGGCAGCACATGGGCGTTGGTGGCCAGCAGCTGGCCGTCACCGACCACAAAACCGGTGCCGCGGAATGTGAAGCGAGGGCTGGCCAGCGGGTTCAGCAAGCCCACCGCCACCACCGCCGGCTTGGCGGCGGCCACCACATCAGGCAGCGCGGCCTGGGCGGCGCTTTGCAAGGTGGCCAGCAGCGCGGCCGCAAGCGTGGCCTGAAACGTTGCCTGAAACGTGGCCTGAAACGTGGCCTGAAGCGTGGCCGGAAGCGTGGCCTGCAGCGCAGCAGGCAGCGCGGCCCGCAGCAGGCTGCGGCGCGTGCCGCCGCTCATGCCCTGACCGCCGCGCGGTAGGCATGCCAGGAGGCATGGCCCACCACCGGCCCCACCACCAGCAGGCCCGCAAACCACGGCAGCATGGCCAGCACCACGCAGGCGGTGATCAGCGCGCCCCACCACAGCATCACCAGTGGCTGGCCCAGCACCAGGCGCAGGCTGGTCAGGCCGGCGGTGATGGCGTCCACCGGCCGGTCCAGGATCATCGGGATCGACACCACGCTCAGCGCAAAGATCAACACCGCGAAGAAGCCGCCCACCAGCACCCAGGCAATGATGAACTCCAGGTTGGCCGGGTCCAGCAGGGCCAGCAACGAGCCCTTGAAGTCAGGCATGCCGTCAAAGCTGACCGCAAACACCACCATCGCAGCCCGGCCCCACAGCATCTCCAGCACCAGCAGCACAAAACCGAAGACCGCCAGCGCGCCCAGACGCTCGCTCCAGGCCAGCAGCGATTCACCCAGGTCGGTTGGCTCACCACGCTCCAGGTGCCGGCTGGCCTGGTACAGGCCGAGGCAAAAAAACGGCCCGGTCAGCAAGAAGCCCGCGCTGAGTGCCAGCACATAGGCCGGCGCATGCTCGAACACCAGCATCAGCAGCCAGCCCATGGCCATGAAGCAGCCGCCATAGAACAGGCCGATGCCCGGGCAGCGGATGAAGTCACGCCAGCCCGCCGCCAGCCAGCGCAGCGGGTCGGCCAGCGTCAGCGGCAGCAGCTCAACGGCGGGGCCGCGCTCGTTGCCGGCGGCATTGCCCGGGTTGTGGTTGGCGCCGGGATCGGGGCGTGGGTCGGGGGCAGATTCGGCCATGCTCATTCGGCCATGCTCAACGTGAGCGCCGCACACGCAGCACCTCGTCCAGGATCAGGCCCACTGCGCCGGCCGTGATCGCCGCATCGGCGATGTTGAAGCTGGGGAAATAACCGCCCGGGAACAGTGGCGCCAGAAAGCCCCAGTGCAGCTGCAGGAAATCGATCACATGGCCATGCAGCAGGCGGTCAATCACATTGCCCACCGCGCCGCCCAGGATCAGGCTGATCGCCAAGCAGAACAGCCGTTCGCCCGGGTGGCGGCGCAGCATCCAGACGATGAAGCCCGAGGCCAGCGCGCCCAGGCCGACAAAGAACCAGCGCTGCCAGCCCGAGGCACCGGCCAGAAACGAAAACGCCGCGCCGGCGTTGTGCGCCCGCACCAGGTTGAACCAGCTGGTCACCATGTGGCTGTCGCCCAGCGTGAAGCGCTGCGCCACCAGGGTCTTGGTCAGTTGGTCGGCCACGATCACCAGCAGCGCCAGGCCCAGCCACAGCCACAGTGACGGCGCTGACGCGCGGCCACGGGCCGGCGCGGCGCGTGTGGGGGCCCGCCTGTTGGGCGGTGCGGCAGCAAGGGGTGGGATGGGCATGCAGGCAGCGCGCGGCAGGGGCCACAACGCCTGGGGCGGACTGAAGGGCCACGACTGTAGCCGAGCCCTGCGGCCACGGCCGCCGCCAGCCGGGCCAGCGGCCACGCCGGCGCTGTTGGCAGGGCCAGCGCGATCGCTGGTGAGAACGTTTGCAGAAAGACACAGAACGCCGCACTTTTTGACAGACCGTTGCACCTGCTGACGCGGCACGCTGTCGCAGCTGTCCCGCAAACGCCTTGTGCGGGCCTGCTGCCCACCAGCCCAACCAGCCCCACCACCCCACGCCGCCATGACCACCGCCCACCTCGATTTCACCGTTCGCATCGCCGCCCCCGGCGCTGACCTGGCCGACGTGGCCGCGCTGCGGGCCCAGGCCTATGGCCACCACCTGCCCGGCCTGGCCCAGGCCATGGCCCAGCCTGATGCCGCCGACAGCGCCGCCGGCACCACCGTGCTGCTGTGCCGCGACAAGGCCAGCGGCCGCGCGCTGGGCACGGCGCGCATCCAGCGCAACCACCCGCGCCCCTTGCCCATCGAGGCCAGCCTGGCGCTGCCGCCAGCCATGGCAGCGCTGCCACGTGCCGAGATCACCCGCCTGGCCATTGCCCCCGGCGCCCATGGCCTGCTGCGGCCGATGCTGGTGAAGGCCTGCTACCTGGCCGCCGTGGCCAGCCAGGTGCGGCTGCTGGTGATCGGCGCACGCAGCGCGGCGCTGGTGCGCATCTACCGCAGCCTGGGTTTTGCCGACGCGCTGGGTGACAGCGGCCCGGTGCCGCTGGCCCATGCCGGCAACCTGCCGCACCATGTGCTGGCCTTCGACGTGGTGGGCGCTGAGCGGCGCTGGCATGCGGCGCAGCATGCGCTGTACAGCTTCATGGTCGAGACCTGGCATCCTGACCTGCAGTTGCTGGTGGAGACGGCCGAAGAAGCGCCGCAGGACATGGCGCTGGCCTGAGCGCCTGGCGCTTACCTGGACAACGGGGCTCGCCCGGCCTGGCGCAGGGCATCGGCCAGTTGCACTGGCGTGAACGGTTTGGCGATGACCTCGTCCATGCCCACGTCCAGGCAGGCCTGGCGGTCGGTGTCGGTGGCGGTGGCCGTGAGCGCCACGATCGGCAGGCGCACCAGGCCCAGCGTGCGCTCCTGGCGGCGGATGTCGGCAGTGGCGGCCAGGCCGTCCATCACCGGCATGCGGCAGTCCATCAGCACCAGCTCGGGCCGGTCGGTCTCGCGCAGCGCCCGGCTCACCGCCTGCTTGCCGTCGGCCACACGCTCGTAGCGCACGCCCAGGCTGTCCAGGTAGGCACCGACGATCAACGCATTGACCTCGTCGTCTTCGGCCACCAGCACCAGGCGCGGCAGGCGCAGATCAGACACCGCAGCGGGCCGCGCTGCGGCGGCCGCCACCATCGGAGGCAACAGCGCCTCGAAGCTGAACACCGAGCCCTGGCCGGGCACGCTGCGCACGCCGATGTCGCTGCCCATGGCCATGGCGATCTCGCGCGCAATCGTCAGGCCCAGGCCCACGCCGTCAGTCGTTGCGGCGGAATTTGCGGCGGAGTTTGCGGCGGAACCGGCGGCGGAACCGGCGTCAGAACCGGCGCCGCCGTTGCCCATGTCATTGCCCTGGTCTGCACCACCGTTGGCGCCCTGGTGGAAGGGCTGGAAGATGCGCGCCAATTCAACCGCGCCGATGCCGTCGCCGGTGTCGGTCACCGCCAGGCCGATCCAGTCGGGCGTGGTGCCCGGCCGGGCTTGCAAGGTGATGCTGCCGCGGCGGGTGAACTTCACTGCATTGCCCAGCAGGTTGTTCAGCACCTGGCGCAGCCGCGCCGCGTCACCACGCACCCAGCAGGGCCGGGGCAGCTGCAATTGCAGCTCGAAGCGCAGGCCCTTGTCGGCGGCGCGCAGCGCAAACAGCTCGCCCTGTTGGTCCAGCAGTGCGGCCAGGTCGAAGTTGTCGACCTTCAACACGAAGTGGCCGGCGTCGATGCGCGAGACTTCCAGCAAGTCATTGATCAGGCCCAGCAGCTGGGTGCCTGAGCTCTCGATCAGCTCCAGCCGGTGGCTGAGCGTGGGGTCGTTGGCCTCCAGGTGCAGCAGCCGGGTCAGGCCCAGCATGCCGTGCAGCGGCGTGCGCAGCTCATGGCTGACCTTGGCCAGAAAGCGCTTGCGCTCGGCGCTTTGTTCATGCGCCAGGCGCAGCGCGGCGTCTTTCTCGGTGGCCAGTTCATCGGCCTGCAGGCGCAGCAGCATGCCGGTGCACAGGCGCTGCGATGTGGCGCTGGCGGTGGCCAGCAGCAGGCCTGCGAGCAGCAGCACGCCCAGTGCGGCCACATGGGCAATGTCGTCGTCGCGCCCGGCCAGCCCCAGGGCCAGCGGCAGCAGCATCGGCAGCACATAGGCAGCCGTGGCAGCGCGACGCACCTGCAGGCCGAAGGTGGCCACGCAGCACACCCCCGCCAGCACCGCCACCACCAGCGACGCCAGCGGCACGCTCTGGCCCATCATGGCCCAGCCCAGCGTGCCCCAGACCGCGCCGTCGATCGCCAGCAGCCACAGCGTGGCACGCTGCCAGCGTTGCGCACACGGGCTGCCAGCCGTGGGCTGGGCGCCGGCAGCGCTGTCGTGGCGCGCCCAGGCCACGGCCAAAGCCACACGCCCGGCGGCCACCAGCAGCTTGGCCACCACCCAGGCCGCCAGCAGTTGCTGGGGCCGGCCGCTGTCGAGCTTGCCGTGCAGGTACCAGGCCAGCGTCAGCGCAAAGCAGGTGGCGGCCAGCGTGCCCAGGCGGGTGTACAGCAGCACCATGCGCATCTGCTCATGCGACACATGGCTGCGGTGGGCATCAGACAGGCGCAGGCCGATCTCGAGCGCTGAACGCTCCAGCACCGAAGGGCCTGACCAGAACGGGCGGGACATGATGTGATGCAGCTCCCTGCGTCATGCGTGGTGTGCGCCCCCAAGGTCGCGCCAGGCCGGGCCGGGCAACGCCAGAGAGTCTTGTTGTGCGCGCAGTATGCGGGTGAAGCCTGGCAGGCATGCCGGGGCGGGCCGCCGCACCTGCGCCACACCAGCGCCGCACCAGCGCCGCAGAGACAGTTGCTTGCAATTCTGCGGGCCGCTGCGCCGGTGGCATCATCGATTGCCGCAGACCACCCCAACCCGCGCACGCCCGCACGCCGCCATGGACGCCTCCACCAATGCCTTGTTGCTCGACGGCGACGCGCCGTTGTCGCTGCCCGCGTTTGCGCGCATTGCGGTGGACGACTTCCGCCCCGCCATCGAGCGTGGTTTGCAACTGCACCGTGACGAGCTGGCAGCGCTGGCCGCGTTGCCTGATGCGCCGGATTTCGACAACACGGTGGCGGCGTTCGACCGCTGCGGTGCACTGCTCAACCGGGTGCTGGCGGTGTTCCACAACCTGGCAGCGTCGGCCACCTCCCCGGCGCTGCAGGCATTGCAGCGTGACTTGGCAGCGCCGCTGGCCGCGCATTTCAGCGCCGTCTACCAAGACGCTGCGCTGTTTGCGCGCGTCGACACGGTGTTCGCCCAGCGCCACACACTGGGCCTGGCGCCCGAGCAGCGGCGCCTGGTCGAGCGCTGCCACCGTGATTTCACCCGCGCCGGTGCCCAGTTGCCAGCGGCAGCCAAGGCCGAATTTGCCGCGCTGCAAGGCCAGCTGGCCGAGCTGAACACCCGCTTTGCGCAAAACCTGCTGCACGACGAAAACGCCTTCACCCTGCCCCTGCCCGATGAGGCCGCGATGGCCGGCCTGCCCGAGTTTGTGCGCGCCGCCGCGCGCCAGGCCGCCGCCGAACGTGGCCTGGCGGTGCCGGTGATCACGCTGGGCCGCTCGTTGATCCTGCCCTTCCTCGGTTTTTCGCAACGGCGTGATCTGCGTGAGCAGGCCTGGCGCGCCTGGGTCAGCCGGGGCGAACACCCCGGTGCGCACGACAACCGCCCGCTGGCCGCCCAGACCCTGGCGCTGCGCCAGCGCCAGGCCCAGCTGATGGGCCACGCCAACTACGCCGCCTTCAAGCTGACCGATGCCATGGCGCAGCGGCCCGAGCGGGTGTGGGCCCTGCTGGACGATGTGTGGCAGCGTGCGCTGCCGGCCATGGGCCGCGAGCGCGCCATGCTGCAACAGGCCATGGCCGATGCCGGGGTCACGCAGGCGCTGCAGCCCTGGGACTGGCGCTATTGGGCCGAGCAGGTGCGCCAGGCGCGTTATGCGCTGGACGATGCCGAACTCAAACCCTACTTTCCGCTGCCGGCCATGGTGGCGGCGGCGTTTGAATGTGCGCAGCGCCTGTTCGGCCTGCGCTTCACACCACGCGCTGACCTGGCCGGCTACCACCCCGATGTGGCGGTCTATCAAGTGGATGACGCGGCCGGTGCGCCTGTGGGCCTGTTCCTGCAGGACAACTTTGCCCGCCCGGCCAAGCGCAGCGGCGCCTGGATGAGCACGCTCGCCGTGCAGCACCGCAACCGCGCCGGTGGCCAGCCCAGCCTGCCGGTGGTGTTGAACAACAACAACTTTGCCCGTGCCGAGCCAGGCACGCCCACGCTGCTGTCGCCCGACGATGTGCGCACGCTGTTCCATGAGTTCGGCCACGGCCTGCACGCTCTGCTGAGCAATGTGCAGTACGAGCGCCTGTCGGGCACCCGCGTGCTGCGTGATTTTGTCGAGCTGCCATCGCAGTTGTTCGAGCATTGGGGCTGTGAGCGCGATGTGCTGCGCCGCCATGCCCGCCATTGGCAGACCGGCCAAGCCATCCCCGAGGCCCTGCTCGACAAGCTGGACGCCGCGCGCCGCTTCGGCCAGGGCTATGACACGGTGCGCTACACCGCCAGCGCCATCCTCGACCTGGCGGCGCATGAGCGCAGCGAGCCCATCGCCGACGTGGTGGCCTTTGAGCAGGCCACGCTGGCCGCGCGCGGCCTGCCAGCCGAAGCCGGCGTGGCCCACCGTTTGCCACACTTCCAGCACCTGTTTGCCGGCGATGGTTATGCCGCCGGTTACTACGTCTACCTGTGGGCCGAGGTGCTGGAGGCCGATGCCTGGCAGGCCTTCGTCGAGGCCGGTGATGTCTTCGATGCCGGCGTGGCAGCGCGCTTGCGCGCCGAGATCTACAGCCGCGGTGACAGTGTCGAGCCCGGCGCGGCCTACCGCGCCTTCCGCGGCCGCGATGCCGGCGTGGAGCCGATGCTGCGCGAGCGTGGTTTGATCGACTGACGCAGCGCCCCAGACAGCGACCACGGCCGCACCGCCAGACAGCAGCACCCGATGGCAGCCGAGCCACAGGACTTTGCCTTCAGCGTGGCCGGCGAGGTGCAGGCCACCGACAGTGGCCCACGGGTGCAACTGGGCAGCCAGCGCAGCGCGGGCACACCGGTTGTGCTGCGCGCCCGCGCTGGTGACGATGTTGTTGAACTGACGCTGGAAGGCGGCCCCACGCTGCGCCTGCATCCAGCGCATGCCGACCTGCTGCTGCGTTGCCAGGCCGGTGTGGTGCGGCGCAGCGGCGGCGCTGCGCTGGAGGTCGGCGCGTTGCTTCGCTTTGACCTTGCCGACAGCACCGCCACCCAGCGCAGCCGCGTCGGCCAAGTGGTGCTGAAGGCACTGGCGGTGCTCAAACGCCCGCTGCTGGGCCCAGCGGCCAAACGCAGCGCGCTGCTGGCCGCCCAGGCGCTGGAGGCCGCCACATCGCCAGGCCTGCACCGCCTGAACTCGCCTGGTGCTGGCAGCTTGGCTGGCCTGCCCAGCCTGCAGGGCCAGGCGCCGCTGGCCGCCATGCCGTTCCACCCCGAGCCGACGCTGGTGCTGGTGCACGGCACGTTCTCCAGCACCGCCGGCACCTTCGGCCAGCTGTGGTTGCAGCACCCGGCGCTGGTGCAGGCCCTGTTCAGCTTCTACGGCGGCCGGGTCTATGCGCTGGACCACCACAGCGTCACCGATTCACCGCTGGACAACGCCGTGCTGCTGCTGCAAGCGCTGCCGGCCAACGCCCGTGTGCACCTGCTGAGCCATTCACGCGGTGGCCTGGTGGCCGAGCTGTTGGTGCGCGCCATGCGCGACGGCGGCGGCGAGGCCTTCGACGCCCAAGACCGCGCGCTGCTGGCCGACGCCCGCTACAGCGCGCAGCGCCAGGCCATGGCCGCGCTGAATGCGCTGATCGCTGCCAAGAAGCCCCGCTTTGAGCGCCTGGTGCGGGTGGCTGCGCCGGTGCGTGGCACGCTGCTGGCATCGGGCCGCCTCGACGCCTACCTGGGTGTGCTGCAGTGGGCGATGCGCGCCGCCGGCCTGGCGGTGCTGCCGGCGCTGCTGGACTTTGCCACCGAGGTGGCGCGCGAGCGCACTGACCCCACCAGCTTGCCTGGCCTGGAGGCCATGGTGCCGCACCGGCCGATCACCCGCATGCTGGCGCGCAGTGACCTGCGCCTGGACAGCGAGCTGCGTGTGGTGGCCGGTGATGTGCAGGCCGATGCGCTGGTGTCGTGGCTCAAGCTGCTGCTGACCGACGCGCTGTACCTGACCAGCCACGACCTGGTGGTCAACAGCAACGCCATGTATGGCGGCCAGCCGCGCCTGAAGCCACCGGGATTCGTGTTCGAACGTGGCGCCCAGGTCAACCACTTCCGCTACTTTGCCAATGCCGGCAGCGCCCGCGCCATCAGCGACGGCCTGATGCTGGCCGCGCCGCCGCAGTTCCGGCCGATCGGCGCCTTGTCGTGGGCCGGCCAGGCGGCCGACGGCCGGCGCGGCGCGGCGCCGGTGGCCGACAGCGGCAAGCGCCCCGCCCTGCTGGTGCTGCCCGGCATCATGGGCAGCCATTTGCTGGTGGGCAAACGCCGCATCTGGCTGTCGCCGCTGGCGCTGGCCTTCGGCGGCTTGCAGAAGCTGGCCTACCCCGGCGCCAAGGCCATTGCAGACGCTCCGCTGGAGCGTTATTTCGGCGATGTGATGCGCGCGCTGGCCGATGACCATGACGTGATCCCGTTCGGCTTTGACTGGCGCCTGCCCATCGAGGCCAGCGCGGCGCTGCTGGCCAAGCGGCTGGACCAGGCGCTGGCCTTGCGCAGCGGCAGCGGCCTGCCGGTGCGGGTGCTGGCCCATTCGATGGGCGGCATGGTGCTGCGCACGGTGGAATTGGTGGCGCCCGCCACCTGGGCGCGGCTGTTTGCGCAACCCGGCGCCCGCGTGGTGCTGGCCGGCACACCCAACCGCGGCGCGTTTGCGCCGATGCTCGCGCTCAGCGGCCAGCACCCGCTGGTCAATGGTGTCGAGGCGCTGGATGTCTGCACCTCGTGGCGCGAGTTGAAGGCGCTGCTCGGTGACTTCCCCGGCCTGATGCAGTTGCAGGCGCGCCAGTACAGCGCGCTGGACTTCAGCCTGCGCAAGACCTGGCAGCAACTGTCGGCCTGTGACGAGGCCGCCGAGGCGCCGGCAGCGTCATGGCATGCAGCGCTGTGGCCACGCCGGCGCGGCTGGGGCCTGCCCAGCGCGGCTGCGTTGGCACAGATGGCGCAGTTGCGCGACCGGCTGGACGCCCGGCTCGACAGTTATCAAGCGCTGGGCAACCGCCTGGTGCAAGTGGCCGGCCGCGCCACGCAGACCATCGCCGGCCTGGCGCTGACCCCGCAGGGCGTGCAGTTCCTGGCCACCGCCGCCGGTGACGGCACGGTGCCGCTGGCATCACTGGCGCTGCCCGGCGTGGCCTGCTGGCAAATGGCGGCCGAGCATGCTGACCTGCTGCGCCAACGCAGCGGCTTTGCCGCTTACCGCGATCTGCTGGCCAGTGGCCAGACCAGCGCCCTGCCACTGCTGGCAGCGGCTGCGGGCGCGCAGCGCGACGCCGGCCAGGTGCCGGTGGCAGCGCCTGAGGACAGCCTGCGCCCCTGGGTGCCGCCGCTGCAGCCCTATGCACCCAACCTGGCCGAGGTCGAAGCCGCCGTGCTGGGCAATGGCTTGCAGCCTGGGGATGCCGACACTGCGGCCGGTGCTGCGACAGACACTGCTGCCGACGCTGCGACAGACACCGCGGCCGACGCTGACACCGTGCCGCACAGCGGCGCCAGCGCGGCCGACAGCGTGCCGCTGTTGGTGCAGGTGCAACATGGTGACGTGCGCCATCTGGCGGCGCCGCTGCTGGTGGGCCACTACCGCGCCGAAACCCTGACCGGCGCCGAGGGCCAGCTCGACGACTGGCTGGGTGGCACGCTGCGGCGCGCGCTGCGCCTGCGCCGCTACCCCAGCGCACCGGGCGAGGCGGCGGTGTTCGTCAATGCCGCAGCGCCTGACCCGTTCTCCGGCGCCCGGCCACGGCCCGAGGCGGTGGTGGTGGCCGGCCTGGGCGATGAAGGTGCGCTGAACCCAGCGCTGCTGGAGCTGGCCGTCACACAGGCCGTGCTGGCCTGGTCGCAACACATGGCCGAGCGCGGCGCGGCGGCTGATGACACGCTGGCCCTGGCGTCGCTGCTGGTGGGCAGCGGAGGCTGGCGCATCGATGTCGGCGAATCGGCCTTGGCCATCGTGCGCGCCGTGCGCCAGGCCAACCGGCGCCTGTTTGCCGAAGGCCTGCCGCTGGTGGCCCGGCTGAGCCTGGTCGAGCTGTTCGGTGACCGCGCATCGATCGCCCACACCCAGCTGGCCGGCGCGCTGCCGGCGCTCGGCGTGCAACTGCTGCCCCAGGTGCACAGCGCCACCGGTGGCCGGCCGCGGCCGGTGCAGCGCCAATACCGTGGCACCGACTACGACATCGTGCAGGTGTGCAGCCTGGGCCCGGGCAGCGGCAGCCCGCACAGCGCGCTGCGCTGGGCCGTGCACACCGGCCGCGCCCGCAGCGAGGTGCGCGACCACCCGGTGCAGCCCGCGCTGCTGCAGCAGATGGTGCGCAGCGCCCAAACCGAGACCACGCTGGACCCGGCGCTGGCCCATGCGCTGTACAGCATGCTGGTGCCGCTGGGCCTGCGTGAGCAATTGGCCAGCTCCAGCTCGCTGCTGCTCAACCTCGACAGCGAGGCGGCCCGGCTGCCCTGGGAGGCACTGCGTGACATGCATGCGCCAAACCGCCAGCCGCCGCTGGCCACCCGTGTGCGCCTGACGCGCTTGCTGCAGCTGCAAGACTTCCGCGCCGAGCCGGTGGACAACCAGGCCAGCACCCAGGTGCTGGTGATCGGCGAGCCG
>JANNMP010000731.1:0-1761 GCA_031398015.1 Burkholderiaceae bacterium | reverse complement strand
CAGCGTGATCTGCAGTTGCGCTGCGTCAATCTCGAGCAGGCCGAAATTGCGCCGACGCTGGCCGAACACCACCGCGTCTTTCACAGCCGCGCCCGACGAGGTGGCCTCGTGCAGCGGCCAGCCACCGGTGTGGTTGGCGTCGACCTCGTTGCGGTGGATGTCGCCGCTGAGCACCAGCGTGCGGTGCTGCGCGGCCAAGCTGATCAGCCAGGCCCAGTCTTGCGGATAGCGGCGCTTCCAGCTCGACAGCGTCGATCCGCAGGCCAGCAAGTGCAGCGCCTGCGGCTGGGCCGCCACCGCAGCGCCGATGCGCTGGCGCTGCGCCGCACCCAGCAGATGGCGTTTGGATTCTTCCAGCAGCCAGGTGCGGGTGCGCCAGCTGCGGCAGTCACTCAGGTGCAGCCACAGGCCGGGCTGCAGCGCCACGCTGGGCGTGGCCAGCGGCGGCTGGTTCATGTCCCAGAACACCGCGTCGTTGTAGGCGCTGGGGAACGCCCCTGGCGCCAGCCCCAACGCCAGGGCCCGCCGGAATGCCTCGTGGAACGCGGTGCTCAACCGCAGCTTGCCGCTGTGCTGCGGGTTGGCCCGGGCCTCGGCGCCGAGCGCGTCGTTCCACAGGAAGTCGTGGTCGTCCCACACGCTCCACACCCGGCCCGGTGGCAACTGCTGCACCAGCGCGCGCAACTGCGGCTGCGCCAGCAGGCCGGTGTAGCGGGCAAACAGGTGGCGCGCAAATTCGTCGTCGAGCATCTGCTCGGGGTGGGGGCCCGTCAGCGACAGATCCAGGTACAGCGAATCGCCAAGCAGCACCAGGTGGTCGGGCTGGCGGGCGGCGATCCAGTCCCACACCGGCTGGTTGCGAAAGACCGGGGTGTGGATGCAGGAGGCAAAGGCGATGCGCAAGTTGGTCCCCGGTGGTCAGCAAGGGCGCCATCATGGCAGCCGCTGCATGGCCGGGCATCACCAGGCTGCACGACGTGGCGCAGGCTGCGCCGTGCGGCGCCAAGCTGCAGCCCCCAAGCTCACATCGACGAGGCCAGCAGCGCCCGGTAGTCGTCCCGCGTGGCGATGCGCGGGTTGGTCTTGTGGCAATGGTCGGCCATGGCGCCGTCGATCACCCGTTCAAACAGGTCGTCGGTCACACCCATGGCGCGCAGGCCGCTGGGCAGGCCCAGGCGGGCATTCAGTGCGCCGATGGCCTCGGCCAGCTCGGTGCCCAAACTGTCGCAGCTGCCGATGCCGATGGCATGCGCCATGCGCTGCAGCCGTTGTTCCTTCTGAATGGACTCGGCCGCCGCGTTGAACAGCACCACCGCCGGCAGAAACATCGCGTTGAGGGTGCCGTGGTGCAGGCGTGGGTTCACGCCACCCAGGCTGTGGCTGAGCGAGTGCACGCAGCCTAGGCCCTTCTGAAACGCCATCGCACCCTGCATCGATGCGCTCATCAGGTTGAAGCGGGCCTCGCGGTCGCTGCCGTCCCGCGTGGCCCGCTCGATGTGGGCCCAGCCTCGCTCCAGGCCATCGAGCGCGATGCCGTCGGCCGGCGGATTGAAGGCGGCCGACATGAAGGTTTCCATGCAGTGCGCGATCGCGTCCATGCCGGTGGCGGCGGTCAGCCTGGCGGGCAGCCCGAGCGTCAGTTCCGGGTCGCAGATCGCGGTCTTGGGCACCAGGTGCCAGGAGTGGAAACCGAGCTTGCGCCCGTCGTCGACGATCAGGATCGCACCCCGCGCGACTTCGCTGCCGGTGCCGGCCGTCGTC
>JANNMP010000349.1:0-2796 GCA_031398015.1 Burkholderiaceae bacterium | reverse complement strand
CGGTCTGCTGAGCGTCACCAGCGTTGAAGCGACTGCGGTCGTGAGGGCAGGTGTGTTCGAGCCGAACAGGCGAGGCGCAGCGCCATGGCCTCGACAAACGCTCGGTGCCATACGCCCAGTTCAAAAGGCGCTTCTTTGGTGACTTTCTTGTCGCCCCACAAGAAAGTTACCCGCCAGCCGGGGCGGGACCCGGCGCGCTGCCGCGAGGCGGCGAAGCCTGCGCCTGAGGCCTGAGGCCTGAACCCTGAACCCTGAACCCAGACCCCACACCACCGGCGTGCCAGCCCATCCACTCCGCGCTCACCCCTGCTTGGCCACCAGCGTCAGGATGTCATAGCTGGCCACCAACTCGGCACGCTGGTTGCGCACCTCCACATCCCAGGCCACCACCCCTTGGCCAAGTCCCCGGGCATCCACCTTGTTGCGGTCGATCTTGCGCTTGCAAGTGAGCCTGGCCTGGATGGTGTCGCCGATGAACACCGGCTTGACGAAGCGCAGCGCATCGAGCCCGTAGTTGGCCAGCACCGGGCCGGGCGCAGGCGAGACAAACAGCCCGGCCGCCGCCGACAGCACGAAGTAGCCATGTGCAATGCGCGCGCCGAACGGGCTGGCCTTGGCTGCCTCGTCGTCGAAGTGCATGTAGAAGTAGTCGCCCGAGATGCCGCCGAAGTTGACGAGGTCAGCCTCGCCCACGGTGCGGCGGTGGGTCAGCAGCGATTCACCGATCTGCAGTTCTTCGAAGTGGCGCCGGAACGGGTGCATGCCGCTGTCGATGGGCGGCGTGCCGCGGATGAACTCACCGGTGACAGCCGACAACATGCGCGGCGAGCCCTGCACCGCCGCGCGCTGCAGGCAGTGCTTGACAGCGCGCAGGCCGCCCAGCTCTTCACCGCCGCCGGCCCGGCCCGGCCCGCCGTGCTTGAGCAGCGGCAGCGGTGAGCCATGACCGGTGGATTCGACCGCCGCTTCGGCGTCCAGGATGTGCAGCCGGCCATGCCAGGCGGCCAGTTGCGGGATGACGCTTGCCGCCAGGGCCGGATCGCGTGTGACCAGCGTGGCCACCAGGCTGCCTTGGCCACGGGCGGCCAGGGCCAGGGCGTCGTCGATGCCGTCATACGCCATCAGCGTGCCCACCGGGCCGAAGGCTTCGATGTTGTGCACCGCGTCGTTGTGCAGCGGGTCATGGCACAGCAGCAGCGTGGGCGCAAAAAACGCGCCATGCGCGGTGCCGGCGCCCAGCGGCACGGCGCCTTCACCGCCGCAGATCAGCTCGGCACCGTGGCGCAGCTCGGTCACGCGGTGGTTGACATCGGCCAGCTGGGCATGGCTGGCCAGGGCGCCCATGTGCACACCGGCCAGCGCCGGGTCACCCACCTCGATGGCGTTCAACTTGGCACGCAGCGCATGGGCCACTGCATCCAGCTGCGCACGCGGCACGATGACGCGGCGGATGGCGGTGCATTTCTGGCCGGCCTTGACCGTCATCTCGCGCACCACCTCGGCCACGAACAGGCCGAACTCGGGGTGATCGGGCGTGACCTCGGGCGCCAGGATGGCGCAGTTCAATGAGTCGGCCTCGGCATTGAACGGCACGCTGTGGCGCACCAGGTTGGCATTGGTGCGCAGTAGCGCCGCTGTGTCGGCGCTGCCGGTGAAGCTGACCATGTCTTGCGGGCCCAGCTGGTCGAGCAAATCCCCCGTGCTGCCGATCACCAGCTGCAGGGCGCCGGCGGGCAGCGCGCCCGACTGCAGCATCAGCCGCACCAGGGCCTCGGTCAAGTAGCTGGTGGCGGTGGCGGGCTTGGCGATGCACGGCAGACCAGCCAGGAAGCTGGGCGCAAATTTCTCCAGCAGCCCCCAGACCGGAAAGTTGAAGGCATTGATGTGCACCACCAGGCCGCCGCGTGGCACCAGGATGTGGCTGCCGGCGAATGTGTTGGCCTTGCCCAGCGGCAGTGCCGGGCCGTCATGCACCAGGTTGCCCGACGGCAGCTCATTGGCGCCCACGCCGGCAAATGCAAACAGCGTGGCGTTGCCACCTTCGATGTCGATCCAGCTGTCGGCGCGGGTGGCGCCGGTGTGGGCCGACACCGTGTAGAGCTGCTCCTTGTGTGCGTTCAAGAACTTGGCCAGCGCCTTCAACCGCTCAGCACGCTGCTGGAAGTCCAGCGCCAGCAGCGCTGGCACGCCCACCTTGCGGGCATGGTGCACGGCTTCGTCGAAGTGGATCAGCTCAGCATGGGTGTGGAACACCGTGTGGCCGTTGATGGCGCTGCGCAGTGGCAGCGCGGCATGGGCGCCCAGCCAGCGGCCGGCGATGTGGCTTTGCAGCGTGGGGGCCGGCGGTGCTGGGGGCGTGGCGATCATGCGGGCTCCTCGGTCGGCTGGGGCTGGGGTTGTGGTCGGGGTGGTGGCACCACCAGCGCCGGCAGGCCGCCCAAAAACAGATCGGCCACCAGCGGCGCCAGCTGGTCGTGGCTGAGGGCACCACCGGGCTGCACCCAGGTGAACATCCAGTTGACCATGCCGAACAGCAGCATGGTGACCGGTTTGGCCAGCGCCGCTTGCTGCAGGCCGGGGCGCAGCGCCGCCACGGCCTGGGCAAAGCCGGCCACCACCGCGCGCTGCACCGCCAGGATGCGCTCGCGGTCATCGGGCGGCAGGAAGCGCACGTCTTCGGTCAGCACGCGGTGGGCGTTCTGGGCCCCGGCATATTCGGCCACGATGCGCTGGATCAGCAGGCGCAGCTGCGGCTCAGGCGCCAGTGCCTGGGCAGCCACTTCATGCACCAGGGCC
>JANNMP010000662.1:0-7349 GCA_031398015.1 Burkholderiaceae bacterium | reverse complement strand
CCGTGGCCGCCGCCATGCCGTTGCTGCTGCTCGGCGCCTGCAGCACGCCGGCCGGTGACCGGGTGATCCTGCTGCCGCAGCCCGATGGCAGCCCTAGCGCGCTGGAGTTGCGTGCCGGCAACCAGCGCCTGCGGCTGGACCAGCCTTATGCCAAGGCCGAGCTGGTGGACGGCACGCTGGTGGCGTCGGTCACCACCGAGCAGGCCGTGCGTGAAACCTACGGCGCGCTGCTGGCGGTGCAGCCGGCGCGGCCGCGCCTTTTCACCGTGCAGTTCGAGCCCAATGGCAACCGCCTGGCGCCCGGCGCGGCTGCGGTGCTGGCCGAGATGCGCGCCGCGCTGGCGCTGCTGCCGGCGGCCGAGGTCATCATCACCGGCCACACCGACCGCATCGGCGCGGCCGAGGCCAATGACCGGCTGTCGCTGGCGCGGGCCGAGGCGGTGCGCGAGCTGCTGGTGGCCGACGGCCTGCCACGCGCGGCCATCACCGTGGTGGGCCGGGGTGAGCGTGAGCCGGTGGTGGCCACGGCCGACGAGGTGGCCGAGGCACGCAACCGCCGTGTCGAGATCAAGATCCGCTGACAGGCCTGCGGACAGCGGATGCACAGCCTTTGCGGCCAGGCTGCGGCGCGGCTGGCCGCTTGGCCAGACAGGTGGGCAGCAGGACGGGCACAAGAACGGGCACAAGAACGGGCAGCCGGATGGGCAACACCAGGCGCCACTGCTGCTGGGCCTGGTGCTGCTGCTGGTGCTGGCAACGTTGATGCTGTGGCCGGCACCCGGCTCGCCGCTGGCCGCACCCGAGGCCAGCCTGTACGACCTGCGCCTGCGCCTGCTGGCGCCGCGCCAGGCTGATGCGCAGGTGGTGGTCATCGACATCGACGAGCGCGCGCTGGCTGCGTTTGGCCGCTGGCCTTGGCCGCGCCGCCAACTGGCGCAGCTGCTGGACGACGCCCTGGGCCGCGACGGTGCCCGCCTGCTGGGGCTGGACCTGGTGCTGGCCGAGGCCGACCCCAGCTCCGGCCTGGCCGCGCTGGACCGGCTGGCGCAGAGCCCGCTGGGCCAGGATGCGGCGTTTCGCAGCGCCATGCAGGCCATGCGGCCCACGCTGGACGACGACGGCCAGCTCGCCGCCGTGTTGCGCCGGCGCCCGGTGCTGCTGGGCTTTCACTTGTCCAATGAAACCGGGGCGGCGTTGATCGGCGCGCTGCCAGCGCCGCTGCTGCCCAGCGCCATGCTGGGTGACAACGCCGCGCAGCTGTTGCACTGGGCCGGCCATGGCGGCAACCTGCCGCAACTGCAACAGGCTGCAGCGCTGGGCGGCGGCCATTTGAACGCCATCATCGACCCCGACGGCCGGGTGCGGCGCGTGCCGCTGCTGGTGCAGCACCAGCAGGGCGTGCAACCCGCGCTGGCGCTGGCCATGGCGCGCGCTGCGCTGGGCGGCGCTGCAGCCGCCGGCGCCGGCGCTGGCGCTGCCGCGCTGTCATTCGAGCCCGCCGACGGGCCGTTGCGCGCGCTGTGGCTGCGTGGCCCGGCTGGCCAGTTGCGCTTGCCGGTGGACCAGCATGCGGTGGCACTGGTGCCTTACCTGGCGCCCGGTGTCGCGCTGGCACGCCACTCGGCGGCCGACGTGCTGGCCAACCGCCTGCCGCCCGGCACGTTGCGCGGCAAGCTGGTGCTGGTGGGTGTCAGCGCGCCGGGCCTGCTGGACCAGCGCCACACCCCGGTGGACGAGGCTATGCTGGGCACACTGGTGCATGCCCAGCTGCTGTCGGGGCTGCTGCAAGGCCGCTTGCTGGTGGCGCCGCCGCTGGCGCCGGCGCTCACGCTGCTGGCGCTGGCAGCCATCGGCGCGCTGCTGGTGCGCAGCCTGCCCAGGCTGGCGCTGTGGCAAGGCGGCTTGCTGGTGCTGGTGCTGGCGCTGGCCTGGTCGGCGCTGAACCTGCTGGCCTGGTGGCACTGGCATTGGGTGCTGCCGCTGGCCGCCGGCTTGCTGCTGCCACCGCTGCTGCTGGCGCTGCACATGGCGCTGGGCTACCACCGCGCCACCGCTGCACGCCAGCACTTGACGGCGCTGTTCGGCCAGTATGTGCCGCCCGAGCTGGTGCGCCAGATGAGCCGCGCGCCAGAGCGCTACAACATGGCCAGCCGCAGCGCCGAGCTGACCGTGCTGTTTGCCGATGTGTCGGGCTTTTCAGCCGTGGCCGAGCGGTTGCCGCCCACCGAGCTGGGGGCGATGATGAACCTGCTGTTCTCGCACCTGACGGATGTGGTGCGCGCCCACCACGGCACGCTGGACAAATACATCGGTGACTCGGTGATGGCGTTCTGGGGCGCGCCGCTGGACGACCCCGACCATGCCCGCCATGCGGTGGCTGCGGCCCAGGCCATGCTGGCCCGCCTGCCCGCCATCCACGCCGACCTGGCCGCGCGTGGCTGGCCGGCGCTGCAGCTGCACATCGGCATCAACACCGGCACGGTGGTGGTGGGCGACATGGGCTCACGCCACCGCCGCGCCTACACGGTGATGGGTGACGCGGTGAACCTGGCCGCCCGGCTGCAAGGCTTCAGCAGCCGCTACGGCCTGGGCCTGGTGGTGGGCCACGCCACCCATGCCGCGCTGGGTGCCGCACCGTGCCTGACGCTGGGCGTGCTGAACCTGCGCGGCCGGGATGCCGGCGTGCCCGCCTGGTTTCCGTTGCCCGCAGCACCCAGTGGGCCGGCCGACCCCGTGGCGATGCAGCATGCCTGGCAACAGTTGCGCCGGGCCTTGCGGGCCGGCTGCCACGCCGAGGCGCTGGCACAGCTGGACAGTCTGCAACGGCAGCCCGGCTTGGCCGCGCTGTGCCGCTGGCAGCGCGGGCTGCTGCGGGGCGATGGGCAAACCGAAGGCCAGGGCGCGGCCGGTTGAGGGCGGCTGCCGCGCAGCGCCCCCCCATGACTGAGTGGGCCGCAGACCCGGGAATGTCAGCCCCGACCGTGATGGACCGCACGATGATGCGGCATTCCATCACCGGAGATCGACCATGCGATTTGCGTCACCACACCTGCTGGCCGGCACGGCGCTGTGTGCGGCCTTGCTGGCGGCCCTGCCCGCCAGTGCCACCCCGGTGCTGATCAACGGTGGCTTCGAGGCCCCCTTCGCCACCGGGTGGAACCTGGACGAGCAGTTGGGCGGCGGTGGTTCCTTCTTCCTGCAGGCGGGCACCACCAGCCCCTTGGGCGCTTTCACCGTTGCTGCGCCCAGCCAGGGCAATTGGGCGGCGATGTCCGATTCCGATGGCAACCCGGGCGCCCATGTGCTCTACCAGGACTTCACCGCCTCGGGCAGCAGTGTGCGGCTGAAGTTCGATCTCTACCTGGGCAACCGCGCCACCGACCTCGACGGCAACCTCTTGTTCGTCTCGCCCAGCGCGCTGGACTTCAACGGCGTCCTGAACCAGCAAGCGCGCGTGGACATCCTGTCGGTGAACCCCAACCCGTTCGACACCACCAGCGTGCTGCTGAACCTGATTCAGACCATGCCCGGCGACGCACCGCCAGACGGCTATGTGCGCTACGACATCGATGTCAGCGCCCTGATGCTGGCCCAAGCCGGACAGACCCTGCGCCTGCGCTTCGCCGAGGTTGACAACCTGGGCGAATTCCAGATGGGCGTGGACAACGTGCGCTTCGAAGCCACCGGCAACCCGGTGCCCGAGCCCGGCGGCTGGGCCCTGGCTGGCCTGGCGCTGGCGGCCTTGGCGCTCAGCACCACCGTGGGCCGGCGGCGGCGCGCGGCGGCGGTGCTGGCCATGGCGGCAGGCCTGGGCAGTGCAGCGCAGGCCGACACCCTGCCCCCGGTGATGCTGGACCCCAGCCTGCAGGTCAGCACCGCGCTGGCCAGCGGCCTGTCGCAGCCCATCGGCATGGTGTTCATCGGCACCAACGACTACCTGGTGCTGGAAAAAGCCAGCGGCCAGGTCAAGCGGGTGATCAACGGCGTGCTGCAACCCGTGCCGGTGCTTGACCTGGCAGTGAACTCGAATTCCGAGCGTGGACTGCTGAGCATGGCCCTCGGACCGAACTTCCCGGCCGACCCGTCGGTGTACGTGTTCTGGACCGAGAGCACGTCCGGCGTCGACAGCTCGGTGGTCAGCGACGTGCCGCTGCTGGGCAACCGGGTCGACCGCTTCGTCTGGAATGGCAGCAGCCTGGGCTTCGTCGGCAACCTGCTGCACCTGCGCGCCCGCCAGACCGACAACATCGTGGTGCCCGGCCAAGCGGCCACCAGCGCCAACCCTGCGGAGCGCGGCAACCACAACGGTGGCACGCTGCGCTTCGGGCCCGACGGCAAACTCTATGTGTTCATGGGCGACCAGGGCCGGCGCGGCTGGATGCAGAACCTGCCCAACGGGCCCTTCCTGCAGGCGCCCTTGCTCGACGATGTCTTTGGTGGCCCGGTCCCCGACAATGCCCACCTGGCAGGCGTGGTGCTGCGCCTCAACCCCGACGGCACGGCGCCCGCCGACAACCCGTTCTTCGCCACGGGCGCGGCCTTCGGCGGCGAGGTCGGCGCCAACGTCCAGAAGCTTTACTCCTACGGCCACCGCAACGGCTTCGGCATGGCTTTTGACCCCATCAGCGGCTGGTTGTGGCTGACCGAAAACGCCGACGACGCCTACGCCGAGATCAACCGCGTGGCACCGGGCATGAACGGTGGCTGGATCCAGTTTGCCGGCCCCATCAGCCGCGTGCGCGATTGGCGCACCATCGAGGCTACGCAGTTCAACCTGTCGCTGCAGCAGCTGCGCTACCCACCCACCCGGGCCGCGTACACGCCCACGGCCGCCTCGGGGCGGCTGTTCATGTTGCCCGGCGCGTTCTACAAGGACCCGGAGTTGAGCGCCCGCTACGAGATCGGGCCCTCGGGCGCAGCCTTTGTGCAGGGCGACGGGCTGGGCGCGGCCTACAACGGCACGTTCTGGTTCGGCTCGTCACGCGCATTCCAGCAAGTGGCCGGCAATGGCGGCAGCCTGTACCGGCTGAGGCTCTCGGCCGACCGACTGAGCGTCGACACCAGCGCCGACCCCCGCCTGGCCGACAAGGTGATCGACAACCTGTTCAGCGCCACCAAGTTCAACGGCAACGAGACCGAGACGATCAAGATCGGGGCGTACTTCGGCATCGTCACCGACATCCGGCAGGCGCCCGACGGCAGCCTCTACGTGGTGTCGCTGACCGACAACGCCATCTACCGCATCAGCAAGGCGCCTTGAACCGGGCTCGCCCACGGCCTTGCAGCGCTCGGCCGCTTCGCCAGGCATCAAGCCTCCTCAGGAGGGGCTCTGTGTCGGTTAATCTGAAGTTCCGCGCCTTCACATAGAGCGCTGCGCTGGCAAGTCCCTGTCACGCCTCACAAATTTGGCCCTTTCGGGTCTTTTTTGTGTTTGATTTTGTAGTCACTAAATATATTGACCTTGTGCGTAGATTGAGGCATGATTCTCTGTATGCCATCTCGGACTGGAGCCGCCCACGTCGTCACCACGCGGCGCACCTACAAGGACAAGGTCTATTGCACCCACCTGCTTCGCCGCAGCTACCGCGAAGACGGCAAGGTCAAGAACGAGACCCTGGGCAATCTGTCGCACTTGAGCGATGCGCTGATCGACATCATCCGGCGCTCACTGCAGGGCGAGACCTTTGTTGCCGCCTCCCAGGCCTTCGAGGTCGTGCGCTCGCGTGCCCATGGTCACGTGCAGGCCGTGGCCCTTGCCATGCAGCGCCTGGGTCTGGCCTCGGTGATCGCCTCAACGCCCAGCCGTGAACGCGACTTGGTGCTGGCCATGGTGGCCTCGCGCATCGTCCAACCCGACACCAAGCTGGCCACTTGCAGGCGCTGGCACAGCTCGACCCTGGCCGAGGACTTCGGTGTGGCCGACGCCACCGAGGACGACCTGTATGCCGCCATGGATTGGCTGCTGGCCCGCCAGGATGCCATCGAGCAAAAGCTCGCCGCGCGCCACTTGCACGAGGCTGCCTTGGTGCTGTACGACCTGTCCTCGAGCTACTTCGAGGGCAGCACCTGCCCGCTGGCCAAACGGGGCTACAGCCGCGATGGCCGGCCCGGCACGCTGCAGGTCAACTATGGGCTGCTGACCGATGCGCGCGGCTGCCCAGTGGCTGTCTCGGTGTTCGATGGCAACACGTCCGACAGCCTGACCTTCCTGCCGGCCGTGCAGCGCGTGCGCGAGCGCTTCGGCCTGGCGCAGGTGGTGATGGTGGGTGACCGCGGCATGGTGTCGCAAAAGGCTATCGACGAGCTTCGCGGCCAAGGCGGCATCGACTGGATCACGGCGCTCAAGAGTGTCTCGATCCGCGGCCTGATCGAGCAAGGTCATTTGCAGTTGGGCCTGTTCGATCAGCGCAACCTGGCCGAGATCACTTCACCTGACTATCCCGGCGAGCGGCTGGTGGCCTGCCGCAACGACGCGCTGGCCAAGCTGCGGGCGCACAAGCGCGAGAGTCTGCTGCAGGCCACCGAGGCCCTGCTTGCGCTGATCAAGGCCAGTGTGGACGCGGGCCGGCTCACGGGGCAGGACAAGATCGGCGTGCAGGTGGGCAAGATCATCAACCGACACAAGGTGGCCAAGCACTTCGAGCTGAGCATCGGTGAGGCAACGTTGAGCTGGGCGCGAAGGCAGGACGCCATCGATGCCGAGGCGGCGCTGGACGGGCTGTACGTTATTCGCACGTCGCTGCACGCCAAGCGCATGGATGCACCCAGTTGCGTGCGCAGCTACAAGGCCCTGTCCAATGTCGAGCGGGCGTTCCGATCATTGAAGACCGTGGACCTGAAGGTGCGGCCCATCCACCACCGGTTGGCCGACCGCGTGCGCGCGCACATCTTGCTGTGCATGCTGGCGTTCTACGACGAGTGGCACATGCGTGAAGCCTGGCGCGAGTTGATGTTCGCCGACACCGAACTAGCCGCCAAGGCCACGCGCGATCCGGTAGCACCTGCCAAGCGCTCGGCCTCAGCGCAGCGCAAGGCCGCATCGAAGTTGCTCGACGACGAGCAGCCCGCGCACAGCTTCGCTAGCCTGTTGGCGGTGATGGCCACTGTCGTGCGCAACACCTGCCGCACGCCCAGCGCTGGCTCGGATGCGCCAACCTTCGAGCTGCTCACCACACCCACCGAACACCAACAGCGCACACTGGCGCTGATCGGCTCTATGTCGTTTAGTGTGGAACCCAACGATCTCATTTTTGGGCTGGTGTGGCGAACGGATGGGCTGGCAGGTGCTTAAGTTTGGACATGCGCAGGTAGGCGATGGCGATGAAGTTTGATGCCGTGCGAAAGCCTCG
>JANNMP010000214.1:0-4602 GCA_031398015.1 Burkholderiaceae bacterium | reverse complement strand
GCGCGCACCAGCTGGCCCAGCGCGGCCAGCTGGTCATGGATGGCGGTGTAGAAGCGGTCCTTGGCGGGCTCCAGGTAGATGCCGCCGAACAACGCCACATTGCGGTTGGGCCAGTGGATCTGGTACAGGTCGATGACGTCGGTCTGCAGCCGGCGCAGGCTGTCGTCACAGGCCTGGGCAATGTGCGCAGGCTGCAGGTCGTCGGCGCCACCGCGCACCCAGGGCATGCCGCGTGACGGCCCGGCCACCTTGGTGGCCAGCACCAGCCGTTGGCGTTTGCCCGGCCGGGCCGCCAACCAGCGGCCGATGATGGCCTCGGTGGTGGCATAGGTCTCGCGCCGCGCCGGCACCGCGTACATCTCGGCGGTGTCGATGAAGTTGATGCCCTGGGCCACGGCATGGTCGAGGATCGCAAAGCTGTTGGCCTCGTCCACTTGCTCGCCGAAGGTCATCGTGCCCAGGCAGATGCGGCTGACCTGCAGGCCGCTGGCGGCCAGGTCGATGGTGGGGATGGGGCTGGGGCTGGGGCTGGGGTTCATCACCCCATCATGCCCCCAGCGCCAGCGGCGCGTTGTCACGCGAGCACCACTCGCTCCACGAGCCGGCATACAGCGCCGAGCCTGCCAGGCCCGCAGCCTCCAGCGCCAGCAGGTTGTGGCATGCCGTCACGCCCGAGCCGCATTGCTGCACCAGGTCAGACGCCTGGCGCTGGCCCATCAGCGCCTGCCACTCAGCACGCAGCAACGGCGCAGCCTTGAACTGCCCGTCGGGCTGCAGGTTGTCGCGAAAGCAGCGGTTGGCCGCACCTGGGATGTGGCCGCCCACCGGGTCCAGGGTTTCGTTCTCGCCGCGAAAGCGGTCGGGCGCGCGGGCATCAACCAGCAGCCGGCCGGGTTGGCCCAGGCCGGCGAGCACATTGTCGAAATCCAGCACGCTGACCAGCGGCGTGCGCAGGCTCATGCTGCCGGCGGGGCGCGCTGGCACCGGCCCGGCTTGCAGCGCGCCACCGGCGGCACCCCATGCGGCCAGGCCACCGTCAAGCACCTGCACCTGGCTGTGGCCAAGCCAGCGCAGCATCCACCACAGCCGCGCGGCATAGATGCCACCCGAGGTGTCGTAGGCCACCACCGGCAGGCCGTTGTGGCAGCCCAGCGCGGCCAGGCGTTGGGCAAAGGCCTCGCGGCTGGGCAGCGGGTGGCGGCCGTTGCGGCCATCACGCGGCGCCGACAAGTCGCGGTCCAGGTGCAGGTAGACCGCGCCGGGGATGTGCCAGGCCTGGTGGTCTGCCTCGCCGTGTGCCGGGTCGGCCAGGTCAAAGCGGCAATCGCACACCAGCAGAGGCTGGCGGCTGGCGATCCAGGCGCGCAATGCGGGGGCTGTGATCAGTGGCTCGGTCATGGCTGAATGCATCGGTTTTGCCAGTTTTTTGATGTGCTGTTGTTCGGGATTGTCCATGGCCTCACCAGGGCAGGCAGGCCGAGAATCTGGCTCAAGTTCAGCACATGCCGGTCCGATAAATCCCACAGCGGCCATCCAGGCTGCGCCACGGGCCCCCACCGGAGACCTCATGCAGTGCTCGCCCCTGTCCCTCGTCAAGCAGCGCATCTGCGTGGGCGCGCCGCTGCCGTTCAACATCCGTGACCATGACCAGACCTTGCTGCTGGCCAAGGGGCAGATGGTGGAGACGACCGCGCAGCTGGAGGCGCTGTTTGACCGTGGCGCGCTGGTGGATGTGGCCGAACTGCTGAGCGCCAGTGATCGTGTGCGCCTGGCCCGGCCCGAAGACTTGCCAGGGTTGTGGACGACCTGCCTGGAGCGCATCAACACCACCCTGCAGGCGCCGCAGCACAGTGGTTTTCGTGACGCGCTGGACGCCAGCAGCGCACCGGTGCTGGCGCTGGTGGCACGAGACCCCGACCTGGCCATCTTCCAGGTGCTGCGCCAGCAGGGCAACCAACATCTGCAGTACGGCGTCAACCATTCCACCCATGCGGCCATCACCGCCTGGCTGGTGGCGCGGCGCCTGGGCTGGGCAGCCGACGAAGCGCAAACTGCGTTCAAGGCAGCGCTGACGATGAACCTGTCGATGCTGGAACTGCAGGGCGTGCTGGCGCAGCAGAAAACCCCGCCCACACCGGCCCAGCGCGCGCTGATCATGGCCCACCCCGGCCACAGCCAGCATCTGCTGGAACAAGCCGGCGTGGCCAACCGTGACTGGCTCACCGCCGTGGCCCAGCACCATGAGGCGCATGACGGCAGCGGCTACCCGCTGGGTCTGCGTGAGCCCAGCGACATTGCAGCGCTGGTGCGCCGCGCCGACATCTACACCGCCAAGCTCAGCCCGCGTGCGCACCGCGACGCGGTGGCCGCCGACAAGGCCGGCCGCATGATGTTCATGCAAGAACCCGGCCACCCGATGGTGGCGGCGCTGGTCAAGGAGTTTGGCGTCTACCCGCCGGGCTGCTTCGTCAAGCTGCAGTCGGGCGAGACCGGCCTGGTCGTGAAGCGCGGCGCCACGGTGATGACACCGATCGTGGCGGTGCTCAGCACGCCCTATGGCACGCCCCTGCGCACACCCGAGCGGCGTGACACATCGCAGAAGGCCTATGCGGTGCACGCAGTGCTGGCGGGCAATGCCGACGTGGTGCGCCTGCCGCCGCAGCAACTGCTGGCGGTGCTGGCGGCCTGACGCGCCAGCTTGCCGATCAAGCCGGTGCGGCAAAGGCCTGCAGCCGCGCGCCGGTGATGCGGCAGATGCGCCAGTCAGGCAGCACGGTGGCGCCCATCTTCTCGTAGAAGCCGATGGCGCTGGCGTTCCAGTCCAGCACGCTCCACTCGAAGCGGCCACAGCCACGCTGCACCGCCAACGCACCCAGGTGCTGCAACAGCGCCTTGCCGATGCCGCCACCACGGTGCTGCGGCTGCACGTACAGGTCTTCCAGGTACAGCCCCGGCTGGGCCAGGAAGGTGCTGAAGTTGCTGAAGAACAGCGCAAAGGCCACCACCTGGCCCAGCACCGGCACCGCAGGTTGGCCGGGCAGCTCGACCACCACACATTCAGCCGCCGGCCGCGCGCCAAACAGCTGCGCAGCCAGCTTCTCGGGCGTGGCCTGCACCAGGTGCGCCAGCCGCTCGTACTCAGCCAGCTCCAGGATCAGCGCGGCGATGGCCGGCAAGTCACGCGGCTCGGCGGGGCGCAGGTTGAAGGTTGTCATCGGCTGATTCTGGCAGCGCCGCGCCGCGTGTCCCGGCACCGACAGCCCAAGCCCCGGGCGCCGCCTACATTGCCGGCCAAGAGCCCGCCGGGCCGCCGCAAGGGCGAATCCCGGAAGCCGCAGCCTGAAGGTACCCCAGTGACCAACGCCTACCAGCCCCAGCGCCATGCGCATTGCCACCACCTGCCGGTGCGCGGCCAACAATTGCACCTGCACCAATGGGGCAGCCCACAGCCCGGCCAGCCGCTGCTGCTGATGACCCATGGCTACATGGACGTGGGCGCATCGTTCCAGTTCGTGGTCGATGCGATGGCGCGTGCCGGGGATCATGCTGGTGATGGCGCACGCTGCATCATTGCGCCCGACTGGCGCGGCTTCGGCCGCAGCAGCGCAACTGCCGGCACCGATGCCTACTGGTTTGCCGACTACGTGGGCGACCTGGACGCGTTGATCGACGCGCTGTCACCTGACGCGCCGGTGGACTTGCTGGGCCACAGCATGGGCGGCAATGTGGTGATGACCTATGCCGGTGTACGGCCGCAGCGCATCCGCCGCTTGGTCAACTTGGAAGGCTTCGGCCTGCCTGACCTGCCCGCCGCCGAAGCACCCGCCCGCCTGGCCACCTGGCTGGACGAACTGAAGACCCCGCAGCGGCTGAAGCCCTATGCCAGCCTGGCGGCTGTGGCCCAGCGCCTGCAAGCCAACAACCCGCGCCTGGCCGCAGACAAAGCGCTGTGGCTGGCGGCGCAGTGGTCGGCGCCAGGTGCCGACGGCCAGTGGCACTTGCTTGCCGACGCAGCGCACAAGCGAATCAACCCGGTGCCCTATCGCGCGGCAGACGCCATCGCCACCTGGCAGCGCATCAGCGCGCCGCTGCTGTGGGTGCAGGCCGAAGGCAGCCGGCTTGATGCGCACTGGCGCGGCCGCTACAGCCAGGCCGAATTCCAGCAGCGCCTGGCCCATGTGCGCGATGTGCGGCAACTGCAACTGGCCGATGCTGGTCACATGCTGCACCATGACCAGCCTGAGGCACTGGCTGCGGCGCTGATCGACTTTCTGCGCTGAGGGCGGGACAGCCCGTCTGTTGCCATTGGCATCGCCTGCTTGCTGCAGCGCGCCGGGTCCCGCCACGGCGGGGTGCGGCGAAGCTGCGAAGCGTCAAACCCAACACGCAGCCTATTGCCAATGGCATCGCCGCTGCGCTGCACCGCGCCGGGTCGCGCCCCGGCAGGCGGTAACTTTCTTGTCGCGACAAGAAAGTCACCAAAGAAACGCCTTCCAAACTGGGCGGACTGAAGCCCAACGCAAGTCAAGGCCATGGCGCTGCGCCTCGCCTGTCCGGCTCGAACAGAGGCAGCCGGAAGCAGCGCCGCACATTCCACGGCTG
>JANNMP010000546.1:0-15516 GCA_031398015.1 Burkholderiaceae bacterium | reverse complement strand
GTCGAGGGCCTGATCACCGTCGAGCAGGTGGCCGACGACCTCTCCGCGCTGGCCGACGCCACGATGGACATCACGCTGCGCTGGGCCTGGCCGCGGCTGAAGCAGCGCCACCGCGAGGACCCGCGCTTCGCCGTCATCGCCTACGGCAAGCTCGGCGGCAAGGAGCTGGGCTACGGCAGCGACCTCGACGTGGTTTTCCTCTACGACGAAGGCGCCGACACCAGCGACGACGACAAGAAGCGCGCGCAGGAGGTCTACGGCGCCTTCGTGCTCAAGCTCATCACCTGGCTGACGCTGCGCACCTCGGCCGGCGAGCTGTTCGACATCGACACCGCGCTGCGGCCCAACGGCAACTCCGGCCTGCTGGTCACATCGATCAACAGCTTTGAGCGCTACCAGGTGGGGCGCGGCGGCAACACCGCCTGGACCTGGGAGCACCAGGCGCTGACGCGGGCGCGGTTCTGCGCCGGCTCGCCAGCGCTGGCAGCGCGCTTTGATGCCGTGCGGCGCCAGGTGCTGGCCACCGCGCGTGATGCGGGGGCGCTGCAGCGCGAGGTGCTGGAGATGCGCGACAAGGTGCGCGCTGCGCGCCCGGTGCGCGCCGGGCGCTACGACGTCAAGCACAGCGCCGGCGGCATGATGGACGCCGAGTTTGCGGTGCAGACCCTGGTGCTGGCGTATGGCCAGGACCAGCCCACGCTGCTGGACAACGCCGGCAACATTGCGCTGCTGCAGCGCGCCGAAGCACTTGGCCTGCTGCCCACCGGCGTGGGCACCGCCGCAGCCAACGCCTACCGCGAGCTGCGCCGCGCTCAACACGCAGCGCGGCTGGACGAACGGCCAACCCAGGTCGACCCCGACACGCTGGCTGCCGAACGCGACGCGGTGCTGGCGCTGTGGCGCGCGGTGTTCGGCTGACGGCAGCGCAGCCAGCCTGGTGGCCCTGGCTGGCGCTGAGCGCGCTGGCTGCCGGCGGTGCACTGTTGGCGCAGGGTGCCGACCCGGCCCTGCTGCGCTGGCAGCCTGAGCTGGCGCTGGCCGAGCCCTGGCGCGCCTACAGTGCGGCGTTAGTTCATTTCAGCCGCCTGCACCTGCTGGCCAACCTGACCGGCTGCGCCGTGGTGGCCGCGCTCGGCGTGGCCGCCGGCTGCGGGCCGCGCGCCACGCTGGCCTGGGCGCTGGCCTGGCCGCTGACCCATCTGGCGCTGCTGCTGCAACCCGCGTTGACCGCCTACGGTGGCCTGTCGGGCGTGCTGCATGCAGCGGTGGCGGTGGCGGCCTGGCAATTGCTGCGCGTTGAACATGGCGCCCGCCGGGCCGTGGGCGCCGCCATCGCCCTGGGCCTGCTGGCCAAGCTGCTGCTCGAAGCGCCTTGGCTGGGCCCGCTGCGCCAGGCGCCGGGCTGGGACATCGCCATCGCCCCCGCGGCGCATGCCAGCGGCGCCGCAGCAGGCTGGCTGTGCGCGCTGGCCTGCGGCGTGGGGCGCAGCGTGTCACCTGGGCGAAGCGCTGCTGCGGGCGGGCGAACCTAGACTCGCCCGCCACACCATTGATGGAGACACCCCATGCTCACACTCTGCGGCTTTGCCGTGTCCAACTACTACAACAAGGTCAAGCTGGCCCTGCTGGAAAAAGGCATCCCGTTCAATGAAGAGCGGGTCATGACCGGCAGCAAGGACGAGGCCGTGCTGGCCGCCACGCCGTTGGGCAAGGTGCCGTTTTTGCGCACCGACGCCGGCTCGCTGTGCGAAAGCCAGGTGATCGTTGACTACCTGGAGGCCGCCTACCCCGCCGTGCCGCTGGTGCCCGCTGACCCGCTGGCCGCCGCCAAGGTGCGTGAGCTGTGCACCTTCATCGACCTGCACCTGGAGCTGGTGGCGCGTGAGCTGTACACGCAGGCGTTTTTTGGTGGCACGGTCGGCCAGGAGGTGCAGGACCGGGCCCGCAAGCTGCTGACCAAGAACATCGCCGGCTTCAAGCGCCTGGCCAAGTTCAGCCCGTATGTGGCCGGTGACAGCTTCACCGTGGCCGACTGCAGCGCCTGGGTGAGCTTGCCGCTGGTGGCCATGGCCAGCAAGTCGGTGCTGGGCGAAGACTTGCTGGCAGCAGCCGGCATCGACTGGAAGGCCTACGGCAAGCTGATCGGCGCCCGTGCCCATGCGCAGACGGTGGCGGCCGACCGCAAGGCCGACGAGACACGCATGATGGCCGAGGCCGCAGCGCGCAAGGGCTGAGGCCAGCACCACACGCGCTGAAAAAAGCCGACCCGTGGGCCGGCTTTTTCATCGGCCTTCGGCATCAGGCCGGCAGCGGCCCACCGCCGTTGGCCGCCGCTGCAACCCGCGCCGTCACTTCCTTGCGGTAGCGGTTCAGCTCTTGCACGCTGGCAAAGCTGCGCTCCATCAGCAGACCCAGGTTGTGCAGGATGCGCTCGACCACCTTGTTCTCCCACACGCTGTCGAACTGGATTTGCTTGTCCAGCCAGTGCTCCAGCCAGGCTGGGTCAGGCAGGCGGCTCTGGATGGTGTCGCGTGGGAACAGCGCTTCATTGACATGCAGGTTGGTCGGGTGCAGCGCCTGCGCGGTGCGCCGCGCGCTGGCCATCAACACGCCCACCTTGGTGAAGGCGGCGCGGGCTTCGTCGCCGAAACGGTTGAGCGCGCGCTTCATGTAGCGCAGGTAGGCGCCGCCGTGGCGGGCCTCGTCCCTGGCCAGCGTCTCGTAGATCTGGCGGATCACCGGCTCGGTGTGCCATTCGGCGGCGCGCCGGTACCAATGGTTCAGCCGCACCTCACCGCAGAAATGCATCATCAGCGTCTCCAGTGCAGGGGCGGGGTCGAACTCGAAGCGCACCGCATGCAGTTCGGCCTCGGTGGGCACCAGTTCGGGCCGGAAGCGGCGCAGGTACTCCATCAGCACCAGGCTGTGCTTCTGCTCCTCGAAGAACCACACGCTCATGAAGGCCGAGAAATCGCTGTCGTCGCGGTTGTCGCGCAAGAACATCTCGGTGGCCGGCAGCGCTGCCCATTCGGTGATGGCGTTCATCTTGATGGTCTGGGCCTGGTCTTGGGTCAGGCGGCTGGCATCGAAATCGGCCCAGGCGATGTCGGTGTCCATGTTCCAGCGCACGGCTTCCAATTGCTTGAAGAGTTCAGGGTAGAGCATCGGTGGCCTTCCAGGACAGGTGGTCAATTCTAGGGCGCCGCCTCCAGAAGGGCCCATGCCAGACCCGCAGCAACCACGGCGCGCGGCGGGCTGGCGCCGCGCAGTGCATCCGGCGCAGCGCCATGGCCGTAGCAGCTTGCATGCACACGCAGCCCGTGCCGCAAAGACCCGTCGCATCGAAAGGACATCACAAAACTCCTGCATGCAAAATAAGACCGTTCGGTCAGAATGAAACCAGACAGTTCACATCAAGACCCCCCGGACTATGACGCCTTCTGATGATTGCTGGCTTGCAAAGGCCCGCCAGACCGTGGAACCTTCATTGCAGGGCGGGCTCAATGTGTCGGTGGATGTGCCGATAAAGCCATCAACAGTTTTCAAGCCGTGCAGCCTTTCGGGTTCCCGAAGTGAAATCCTGAGGCAAATCTCCTCCTCCTCCCTCCCTCCCTCGTTGGCTTCAGGGCGCTGTACGGCGCTTTATTCCCCCTCCCCACCGCAGCACCCACAACACAGTCGAGGCGCCGCATGACAGGCGCCAGGCAGGGGTTGCGGCGGGTGGCCGTGGTGGGCTCAGGCATCTCGGGCCTGGCTGCAGCCTGGCATTTGGCCGAAGTGGCGCAAGTCACGCTGTTCGAGGCCGACCGCCATTTCGGCGGCCACGCCCACACGGTGGATGTGACGCTGGACGGCCCCGCCGGCCGCTTGAGCCACGGCGTGGACACTGGCTTTCTGGTGTTCAACCACGCCACCTACCCGCAGTTGGTTGGGCTGTTTGCTGATTTGGGCGTGCACACCGCGCCGTCGGAGATGTCGTTCTCTGTGCAGGTGCCAGCGGAAGGTGGCGGCCCAGGGCTGGAGTGGAGCGGTTGCAACCTCGACACCGTGTTTGCGCAGCGCCGCAACCTGGCCAGCCCACGTTTTCTGGGCATGTTGGCTGACCTGCTGCGCTTCAACCGCATCACCACCCAGATCGCCAAGGCGCGCCAAGAGGCGGCGCTGCAGCAGCCCATCGGCGATTTTTTGGTCGAGCGTGGCTTCTCCGCTGCCTTCCGTGATTGGTATTTGCTGCCGATGCTGGGCTGCATCTGGAGCTGCCCGACGCAGCAGATGCTGCGCTTCCCGGTGGCCACGATGATCCGCTTCTGCCACAACCACGGCCTGATCCAGCTGACCGGCAGGCCGCAGTGGCACACGGTGCGCGGCGGCTCGCGGCAATACGTGCAGAAGATGCTGCAACGCATCGCCGATGCGCGCGCCAACACACCGGTGCGCGCGGTGCGCCGGGTGCCGGCCCACAGCGGTTCGGCAGGCGTCTGGCTGGACACCGACCATGGCAGCGAGCACTTTGACGACGTGGTGCTGGCCGGCCACAGCGACCAGAGCCTGGCGCTGCTGGGCGCCCAGGCCAGCGCTGACGAGCGCGCCGTGCTGGGCGCCATCGCCTACCAGCGCAACCACGCCGTGTTGCACACCGACACCAGCGTGCTGCCCAGCCGGCCCAAGGCCTGGGCGGCCTGGAACTACGTGCGCGGGCCCGGCCAGACACCTGACCAGGCCGGTGTCTGCCTGCACTACCTGATCAACCGCCTGCAGCCGCTGCCCTGGCAGCAGCCGGTGCTGGTGTCGCTGAACCCGCAGCGCGAACCGGCGGCGGCCAAGGTGCTGGGCGAGTTTGACTATGCCCACCCGGTGTTCGACACCGCCGCGATGGCCGCGCAAGCCCGCGTGCCCACCATCCAGGGCAACGCGCATGTCTGGTTTGCCGGCGCCTGGACACGCTACGGCTTTCATGAAGACGGCTTGGTGTCGGGCATGGCGGTGGCACAGGCGCTGCGCGCGCGCTGGTCGGCACTGTCTGGCACCACCGAGCCCGCTGCTGCATGAGCACCGGCGCCGCCGCCGCCGTTGGCACACCCGTGCCCCAGCTCGGCATCGGCCGGGTGCGCCACCAGCGCCTGCGGCCGGTGGCCCACAGCTTTGACTACCCGACCTGGTTCCTGCTGCTGCCGCTGCGCCAGTTGCGCCTGCAGCCGCACGCCGGCCTGCGCCGCAACCAGCGCGGCTGGGTCAGCTTCCATGACGCCGACCATGGCGACGGCCGCGCCGATTGCCTGGCCTGGCTGGATGAGCGGCTGCTCGCCGAAGGTGTGAGCGACGCCGACGGTGAGGTCTGGCTGCACACCTACCCACGCATGCTGGGCGTGGCCTTCAAGCCGGTGAGCTTCTGGTACTGCCACCGGGCTGACCAATCGCTGGCGGCCGTGGTGGCCGAGGTCAACAACACCTTCGGCGGCCGCCACTGCTATTTGCTGACCGCCCCTGGCCTGCACTACGGCCAGGCGCTGCAGGCCGGCAAACAGTTCCATGTGTCGCCGTTCTGCCAGATCGAGGGTGGTTACCAGTTCCGCTTCATGCGCACCCTCAGCGACAGCCATGGCGCCGGCCGCAGCGTGGCGCGCATCGACTACAGCGATGCCCAGGGCCCGCTGCTGCTGACCAGCGTCAGCGGTGAACTGGCCGCGTTCAGCCCCGCACGCCTGCGCCAAGCGCTGTGGCGCATGCCACTGTTGACGCTGGGCGTGCTCGCCCGCATCCACTGGCAGGCACTGCGGCTGTGGGCCAAGCGGGTGCCCTTCGTGGGCAAGCACCCAGCGGTGGTTGCCCAACCGTCCACCGCTGCGTCCACCGCCCCGGCCACCACGCCTGTCACTCACGCCCAATGACCCGTTCCACCAGCCTGTCGGCAACGCCCACGATGCAATCCGCCACCAGCACTGCCCGCTCTTCGCCTTTGTCGCTGCCGCCGTCGGCACCACCCGCCGCACGCGCGGTGTTTGCCCTGCTGCGGCGCTTGCAAGTGGGCACGCTGGACCTGCAACTGCCCGACGGCAGCCAGGTGCACTTCGGCAGCGGCGCACCGGGTGAACCGCATGCCGCGCTGCGCCTGCACAACTGGGCCATCTGCAGCGCCGTGCTGCGCTCGGGCGACATCGGCTTTGCCGAGACCTTCATCGCCGGTGACTGGGCGGCCAATGACCTGGTGGCCCTGCTGCAGCTGTTCATCGCCAACCGCGAGGCGATGGATGCGGTGGTCTACGGCACCTGGTGGGGCCGGCTGGCACACCGCCTGCGCCACCTGTTCAACCGCAATTCACGCGCCGGCAGCAAGCGCAATATCCACGCCCACTACGACCTGGGCAACCGCTTCTACCGGCTGTGGCTGGACCAGACGATGACCTACTCCAGCGCCTGGTTCAATGGCGACCTGGGCCAGAGCACGGCCAGCGCGCAGCAGGCCAAGATGCGCCGCACGCTCAGCGAATGCGGCGTGGGCCCGGGCAGCCGGGTGCTGGAAATCGGCTGCGGCTGGGGTGGCCTGGCCGAATGCGCGGCGCGTGACTTTGGCGCCCAGGTCAACGGTGTCACGCTGTCGGCCGAGCAGCTGGCCTTCGGCCAGCAGCGCCTGGCCGATGCCGGCCTGGGCGCACTGGCCACACTGCGCTTCCAGGACTACCGCGACATCGGCGACGGCCCCTACGACGCCATCGTGTCGATCGAGATGTTCGAGGCCGTGGGCCGTGAATACTGGGCCAGCTACTTCAAGACCGTGTTCGAGCAACTGAAGCCCGGTGCACGCGCCTGCATCCAGTCGATCACCATCGACGACGCGCTGTTTGAGCGCTATCTGGCGGGCACTGATTTCATCCAGCAGTACATCTTCCCGGGTGGCCTGCTGCCCAGCCCCGGCGCCTTCCGCGCCGAGGCGGCCAAGGCCGGCCTGCAGGTCGAGCGCGAGCTGCGCTTCGGCGCCGACTACGCCGAGACACTGCGCCGCTGGCGGCAGGACTTCCTGCACCAGGACACGCAAGTGCGCGGCCTGGGCTTCGACACCCGCTTCATGCGCACCTGGGAGTTCTATCTGGCCTATTGCGAGGCGGCGTTCGCCAGTGGCAACACCGACGTGATGCAGTTCACCCTGCGCCGGCCGCTGGCATGACACGCCGCGTGCTCCACCGGCGCGCCTGGTTGGCGTGCGCAGCGGTGGTGCTGGCCGCACCTGCGGCAGCGGCCCAAACAGCGCCACCACCGTTGCCACCCGAGGTCAGCACCGAGCTGCACGGCGCCCGCTGGCGCGGCACCGGCGTGATGCGCTTCTTCGGCCTGCACATCTACGACGCCCGGCTGTGGAGCGCTGCGGCCACCAGCGCCATCACCGCCGACAGCGCGGCCCAGCCGCTGGCGCTGGAGCTGGTCTACGCCCGCAGCCTGGTGGGCGAGCAGATCGCCAGCCGGTCGATCACTGAAATGAAGCGGGTGGGCAGCTTCACCGACGCGCAGTCGGCGTTGTGGCTGCAGGCCATGACCGCGCTGTTCCCCGACGTGAAGGCCGGCGACCGCCTCACCGGTGTGCAAAAGCCCGGCCAGGGAACGCGCTTCTACATGAACGGCACGCTGCGCGGCGAGGTGGCCGACGCTGACTTCACCCGGCTGTTTTTCGGCATCTGGCTGTCACCCAAGACATCCGAGCCCAAGCTGCGTGCGCAACTGCTGGGCGGCGCGCCCTGAGCCCGCAGCCACAGCCGCAGCACCTGATCCATGTCCGACAGCACGCTCCACCAACGCCTCGGCGCGCCGGCCAGCGCCGCAGCATTCAGCCTGCATGACGGCCTGCGCTACGGCGCGCTGGGCATGCCGCTGGCGTTTGCCGCGCTGCCGCTGTATGTGCTGCTGCCCAATCACTATGCCGGCCAACTGGGCGTGCCGCTGGCCGGCTTGGGCGCGGTGCTGTTGCTCACACGCGCGCTGGACGCGTTGATCGACCCCTGGCTGGGCCGGGTGGTCGACGCCGGCCTGGTGCGGCCGCGCGCCCAGGTGATGGCGGCGGCCTGCGCTGCGGCGCTGCTGATGGCCGCCGGCTTTGCGGCGCTGTTCTTCCCGCCGGTGCGCACGGCCGACGCGCTGCTGGCCTGGTGCGCGGCGGCGCTGGTGGTCACCTGCCTGGGTTACAGCGCGCTGAGCGTGCTGCACCAGGCCTGGGGCGCTCGCCTGGGCGGCGGTGCCACGGCGCAGGCGCGCATCACCGGTTGGCGTGAAGGCCTGTCGCTGGCCGGTGTGCTGGCCGCCAGCGTGCTGCCGGCGCTGGCCGGCATCCCGGTGATGGTGGTTGTGGCCATCGGCTTGCTGGTGTTGGCGCTGTGGGCGCTGGCCGGTGCACCGTTCCGCAGTGCGCCGCTGCGCTTGCTGAGCCCAGCAGCGCCGGACGCGCCAGGCGCCTGGTTGTTGCCCTGGCGCACACCGGCGTTCAAGCGGTTGATGGCGGTGTTTTTGCTCAACGGCGTGGCCAGTGCGATCCCGGCCACGCTGGTGGTGTTCTTCATCCGCGACCGGCTGCAGGCGCCGGCCTGGGAGCCGGCCTTCCTGGGCAGCTACTTTGCGGCCGCGGCGCTGTCGATGCCGCTGTGGGTGCGGGCGGTGTCACGCTGGGGGCTGCTGCGCTGCTGGCTGGCCGGCATGGGCTTGTCGATTGCGGCGTTCGTGTGGGCAGCGCGGCTGGGCGCAGGCGACAGCGCCGCCTTTCTGGCCATCTGCATCGCCTCGGGCGCGGCGCTGGGCGCTGACCTGGCGGTGCCGGGCGCGCTGCTCACCGGCGTGGTGCAGCGCGCCGGCCACGCCCTGCGCCATGAGGGCAACTACTTTGGCTGGTGGACCTGCGCCAACAAGCTGAACCTGGCGCTGGCCGCCGGCCTGGCGCTGCCGGCGCTGCAGTGGCTGGGCTATGCGCCCGGCGCCAGCGCTGAAGGCGCACTGACAGCGCTGGCCACGGTGTATGCCGCTGTGCCGTGTTTGCTGAAGGCCGGCGCTGCCGGCCTGCTCTGGACTTTTCGCAACCATCTGGACCGTTGATGACCCCACACACGGGCGCCCGCTGGCGCCGCCTGGCCAGCACCGGCCTGCTGGCCCTGGCCGCACTGTCCACCCTGGCACTGAGCGGCTGCGCCAGCCCCTCGCCGGCCGATCACGCCAGCCAGTCCCCCCAGCTCGACCTGAAGCAATACTTCAACGGCAAACTGCTGGCGCACGGCATCGTCACTGACCGCAGCGGCAAGCTGCTGCAGCGCTTCACCGTGGCGCTGACCGGCACCTGGGTGGGTGACACCGGCACGCTGGACGAGCGCTTCACCTACAGCGACGGCCGCACCGAAACCCGGGTGTGGACGCTGCAGCGCGGCGCTGACGGCCGCTGGACCGGCACCGCCGCCGACGAGCTGGGAAAGGCCCAGGGCCAGGCCGCAGGCAACGCGCTGCAGTGGCGCTACACCATGCTGCTGCCGGTGGACGGCCGCACCTGGGAAGTGCAGTTCGACGACTGGATGTTTCTGGTCGATGAGCAGGTGATGCTCAACCGCGCGGTGTTCAGCAAGTTCGGCATCCGCCTGGGCGAGGTGCTGCTGTCGTTCCGGCGCCTGCCCGGCTGAATGCCGTCACAGTCAAGCCAACCATGGCCCTGAACCCCCGCATCACCGATTGGCGTGGCCAGCATGTCTGGCTGGTGGGTGCGTCCACCGGCATCGGCCGCGCCACGGCGGCGCGCCTGCATGCATTGGGCGCCACTGTCACCGTCTCGGCGCGCGGCGCGGCGGCGCTGGACACATTTGTGGCCGAGCATGCCGGTGCCCAGGCGCTGGCGCTGGACGCCACCGACGCCGCCGCCGTGCGCGCTGCGGCAGCACAGCTGGTGGCCACGCACGGCCGCATCGACCTGGCGCTGTACTGCGCCGGCCACTACACCGCCATGACCGCCAGCGCCTTTGACCTGGCCGACGCGCTGCACCACCAGCAGATCAACTACGTCGGTGCGCTGCATCTGCTGGACGCGGTGCTGCCCACGCTGCTGCGCCAGGCGGCTGCGGCCAAGCCGGCGCATTTGAGCCTGGTGGCCAGCGTGGCCGGCTACCGCGGCCTGCCCAATGCACTGGCCTACGGCCCCACCAAGGCCGCGTTGATCAACCTGGCCGAGGTGCTGTACCTGGACCTGCATGCCAAAGGCGTGGCTGTGTCCTTGATCAACCCGGGCTTTGTGGCAACGCCGCTGACGGCGCAGAACAGCTTTCACATGCCGGCGCTGATGCGCCCGGAAGATGCCGCGCTGGCGATGGTGGCGGGCTGGCAGCAGGGCACGTTCGAAATCCACTTTCCCAAGCGCTTCACCCGGGTGTTGAAAGCGCTGCGCAGCCTGCCCGACAGCCTGTACTTCGGCGCCATCCGGCGCGCGGTGCGGGTTTGAACAGACCCCACGCCCGCTTCGCTCGCTGCCCCAGAAGCGGGCGTCTGAGGGCGGTGCATGCGGTGGAGCACACCGAAGCGGCGATTGAGGTGGTGCGTGGGCTGCAGATCGACCGCATGCGACGGGCTTGGATCAGCCGCGCTGCGCGCAGCGCTGGCGCCGCCGCGCCCATGCCCCGAGTCCGCCCAGAGCTGCCAACCACAGCCCAGGTACCCGCAGCTGCCGCTGTTGTTGAAGGCATTGGTGCCCGAGAAGTTCTGCACCATCGTGTTGAAGGCGTTGCCGTCGAAGACGCTGCCGCTGTTGTTGAGCGTGCCGCCGGCAAACACGATGATGTTGGCGTTGACGCCGCTGTTGCCCGACCAGCTGGAGGCCCCGGCCAAGGTCAGCACCCGACCGCCGGTCAAGTCCTTGCGGTAGTCGCCGGCAAGGCTTGTCGCGCCGCCGAGCAGGGTGATGCCGGTGCCGGTCATCACGCCGCCAGACCAGAAAGCCGAGCCGTTGACCGTCAATGCAGACATGCCGAGCAGCGTGCCTGCGGACTGGTTGTAGTCGGTGACGTGATGGTTTGCGATTGTCGTGCGCGTGCCTGCGGCAAACGACGCGGTGTCGCCGGCACCCGCCACACTGATCGGCGCCCAGTTGCTGGCTGACTCCCAATTGCCGGAGCCGCCGAACCAGGTGTCGGCAATGGCGTGCGCCGACGTTGCTCAACCCAGTGTGGCGAGCGCCAGCGCCAGTGGAGCCAGGCGCCGGGCTGCGCGCCGGGCCCGTCCAGGCCCCACGTCCAGCGCCCTACGCCTCACGCGTCCAGTACCCCAACAGCCACAGGTCACTGTCCCACGCCGACAGCACCGGGTTGAGCTTGTTGACGAACCCGGTCAGCCGCGCCCGACCGAAGAGCGGGATCACATACCCGTCGTTCACCACCAGGTCGTTCAACTTGATGGAAAGCGCGGCGCGCTTCACCGGGTCGAACTCCTCCTCCAAGGCCTTGTGCGTGGCGTCGTATTCGGCATGGCTCCAGCGGATGCGGTTGATGCTGGACCACATGTTGGACTTCTGCGCGATCTGATCGCTTCTGAATTGCAGCAGGAAGTTCTGCGGATCAGGGCTGCCCATCAGGGTCGTGTGCATCTGCATGTCGGCCCAGAATTTCTGGAAGGTGTCCGGGTTGGCCGCATCGCTGCCGTAAAAAACCGCGGCCGTCACCGCCTTCAGCTCCAACTCGATGCCGGCCTTGGTGCAGGCATCCTTGACGATGGCCTGGGCCTTCTGGCGTGGCTGGCTCACCGAAGTCTGGAAGACGAACTTCAGCTTCGTGCCGCCGTTGGAGTTACCTTTCGTGCGGATGCCGTCGGCCCCCTTTTTCCAGCCTGCGGCGTCGAGCACCTGGTTGGCCTTGTCGATATTGAATTCGAACTTCGTATTCGGGCTGCGCACTCGCGGCGGGTTGTTCACGAAGTTGGCCGTGACCACGCCGCCGCGCCCGTAGATGAAGTCGACGATGCCCTTGCGGTCCACCAGCAGCGCCATCGCCGTGCGCACGGCCTTGTCGCTGAAGGCCGGGTGCCGGGTCTTCATGTGCGCACGTTCGCCATCGACCTCGGTCCAGGGATCCGCGACGTTGAGCGAGATGAACTCGATATCGCCCCCTTCCACGATCGCGACCTTGCCCTTGCCGCTGGCTTCCAGCCGCTTCAGGATCTCGTCTTCGACCGCCAGATTCCAGGCGTAGTCGTACTCGGCCGTCTGCAGCACGGCGCGCGCCGCACTGAGCGCGTCACCACCGCCCTTGAGCTCGAGCGCATCGAAGAAGGGTTGGTTGGGCACGTGGTAGTTCGGGTTGGCTTCGGCGCGCAACATGTCGCCGGGCTTGAAGTCAACGAGCTTGTAGGGGCCGGTGCCCACTGGTTTGACGTTGGCCGGGCTTTCGCGCGAGCGGGCGCCGATGAAGGTTTCGAAGATGTGCTTGGGCAGAACCCAGCCCCAAGTGCCCACCCAGACAGTGGGCAGGCGCGCCCACGGCTCGGCGCGGCTCACGCGCACGGTGTACGAGTCGATCTTCTCGACCCGGAGGTCCTTGAAGTTTGAGATGCTCACGGCGGAGGTGGCCGGGTCGCCGGCATAACGCGCGGTGAAGACCACATCGTCGGCGCTGAAGGGCTGGCCGTCGTGCCACGTGACGCCGCGCTTGAGCTTCCAGGTGACGCTTCTGCCGTCGGGCGCGATGCCGCCGTTCTCGCGCGTGGGGAGCTCGGCCGCGAGCATTGGAATCATGTTGCCTTCACGGTCCCAGCCCGCCAGCGGCTCGTAGAAGATGCGCGCCGCGTCTTGCTCTTTCGCGCCGCCGGCGTGATGTGGGTTCAGGTGCACGGGGCCTTGCCACCACAGCAGCTTGAGCGTGCCGCCGCCGCCGCGCTTTGTGGGTTTGTACGGAATGGGTGCCGGTGTTTGCGCAATGCCCTCGTGTATCAGCATCAGGTTGGCCATCGGCGCGGTGAGCCCAAGTGCCACCAAATGCTGGATCAAGCGGCGGCGTGGCAGCCGACCGTCACGCACGCGCTCGATGAGGACGCGCAGAGCTTGTTCTTGCATGGCAAACCTCCGGCCGCAGGGGGTGCGGCGTTCGATTCAACGCGGCGGATCCGGGCGCGGCTTGCGCGCTCAGCCGCGCCGCCGTCGGCGGCCCCACAGCATGAGGCACACCAGCCCTGCCGCCATCAAGGCGTTGGTCCGTGGCTCCGGCACCGCAGCAGAGAAGTAGTCGTGGCCCGACAGAGCGGTCATGCCCGCGCCGTTCGACAGCACCACGTCGGTCAGCCGCGCGGTGCTGTAGAGGTCGATCTCGCGGCCGTTCCACGCCTGGATGCCCAGTTCTGCGGTGACGACGTACTGCACGCCGGCCATGAAGTCGAAATCCAGTGCCAGCGTGGAATTGAACGACGCACGTTGCTCATTGGCATTGAGCGCCTTGTCCCGCACGCGGGCGATCAGCGTCGGGCCGCCCAGCTCAAAAAACTCCGAGACCGAGAGGTTGCTCACGTCCCACACCCTGAGGTCGTAGAACCAGTCACCCAGGGTGCTGGAGAGGGTGTGGTCGAAGTTCGACGGGAAGAAAAGATTGCGCGTGTTGGCGCCAGACTCGCCGTCCAACTGGACTGAGGCGTTGAAGTGCCCGTCGGCGTTGAAGGCCCAGGCGTCGCGCCAGGCGCTTCGCACTTCGGCCACCGTCCGCACCTGGACATTGGCAGACCCCAGAACTTGCTGCCCGAAAGTTTGTACATCGTGTCCGCTCACGCCGACGCTCGTGTGGGCCGAGGCACGGTTGATGGCGAAGTCCGATTGGCTGCGGCCCTCCGCAGACGAGAAGAACGGGTTGTCGGCGGCGCAGTTGACGCAAAAGTCGCCCACTCCGGCGCGCATCGGCACGTTTGTCTGGCGATCACGCTGATCGCGGAACTCATTCATGCCGGGCACCAGGTTCAGCGGCAACCGGTAGTTGTCCTTGATGGCAGTGAATTCGTACTGCGAAATTGCCACCGCACTGCTCGACACCCCCGCAGTGCAGGTGGTGAAGGTGGTGCATTCACCCAGGTTGCCAATGCCGCCGAAGGCGAAGGTGGCTTGCAGCGGGGCCATCAGCGCCAATGCCAAGCCGAAATAGGCGAGCCGTCGCAGCGGCACAGTCAGGCGTTTCATTGATGATCTCCTTGGGGCACTGCAGCCAATTCGGTGTGGCTGTCAGTATGCGGCAAGGTCATTGCGAAGAACTCACCGATTCGATGCAGGCTAGGGGTGCGCTCAGCGCATGAGCCCGGCGAAGAACCGACACCAAACTCTGCTTGACCGAGCAGCATCACCCGGCCATTCCTGCCGGCCAACTCAGCGCGGATGCGCCCGATGGCGGCAACGTCTGGTGGCGTGATTCGCATGCGGGTGACGGTATCGGCCACCCATGCCAATACCAAGCTCGATCTGGTTGCGTGGCAATTGCGCGTGGGCACCGGCCAAGCGCTGCCGTTGGGGCAAGGGCAGCTGCGCATCACCGGCCACGCCATCGAGGCCCGTCTCTGCGCCTGAGAATGCCGATGCCGGCTTCCTGCCAGCCACCGGCACGGTGGACTTGCTGCGCAGGCCGCCAACCACATCGTCGGCCTGCACACCAACGTGGCTTTCAGTCCCTGCGGGCGGCCGGGCGGACTGAGGGGTCTGCGGCTGCAGACGCCTCAGTTCTGCCCTTCGGTCAGCGTGTCGAGCTGGACATTGCCAGTTTTGTGCACCAGCCAGATGTCGGTGTAGACGGCCTTGCCCAGCTTGGCTGGCGCGGGGAAGGGTGCCGCCTTGCGGATCATCGCCACCACCCAGGGGCCCACTTCAGGCGCGGCGGGCGGGCGGCGCACCCGCACGTCCAGCACCTGGCCCTGGGCGTCGATTTCGGTGTCGACGATCATCACGCCATACAGCAGCGGCGGCAGCCGGCCCTTGTAAACCCGCATCGGATAGACGGCGTAGAGATGCTTGGCCGCATCCAGCTTGTAAGCCTGCTCGGTGTCGGCCTCGCTGACGTGCGCGCCGGCCGCTGGCAGCGGTGCCGGCACAGCCGCAAACTGCGCTTGCGCTGCCAGGGTCAGCCACAGGCCGGCAAGGCCGAACAACAGTGAACGGAACCAGCGCAAATGGGGGGTGGCAATCGGCATGTTGGCGTTGCAGCGTGGCGGTGGATGGCGGCCGCACAGCGGGCCAAAACAAGCCGATCACGCTAGCACAGCGTGTTTGCGCCAATCGCCGCAGATGCGGGGTGAAAGCGCGGGGCGTGCCGACCGGCACAGCCGGACACAGCGCGATCAGCGCAACCAGCCCTTGCGCCGGAACAGGATGATCGGCACCGCCACCGACGTCACCATCAGCGCCAGCGCAAACGGGTAGCCCCAGGATGCGTCAAGCTCGGGCATGTGCTTGAAGTTCATGCCGTAGATGCTGGCGATCAACGTGGGCGGCAGCAGCGCCACACTGGCCACCGAGAAGATCTTGATGATCTTGTTCTGGTTGATGTTGATGAAGCC
>JANNMP010000529.1:0-8914 GCA_031398015.1 Burkholderiaceae bacterium | reverse complement strand
CGACGTGTAGCCGAACAGGCGTTTGCGGGCAAAGGTGGGGATGATGGCGCTGACGATGCCGAAGGCCGGCAAGATCATGATGTAGACCTCGGGGTGGCCGAAGAACCAGAAGATGTGCTGGTACATCACCGGGTCGCCGCCCCCGGCAGGCGTGAAGAAGCTGGTGCCGAAATGGCGGTCGGTCAGCGTCATCGTGATGGCGCCGGCCAGCACCGGCATCACTGCGATCAGCAAGTAGGCGGTGATCAGCCAGGTCCAGCAGAACAGCGGCATCTTCATCAGCGTCATGCCGGGGGCGCGCATGTTCAGGATGGTGACGATGATGTTGATCGAGCCCATGATCGAACTGGCGCCCATGATGTGCATCGCGAAGATGCCGGCGTCCATGCTCGGGCCCATCTGCAGCGTGAGCGGGGCATACAACGTCCAGCCAGCCGCCGGTGCGCCGCCGGGCATCAGGAACGAGCCCATCAACATCAGCGCGGCCGGGATCAGCAGCCAGAAGCTGAAATTGTTCATGCGCGCAAAGGCCATGTCGGCCGCGCCGATCTGCAGCGGGATCATCCAGTTCGCAAAGCCCACGAAGGCCGGCATGATGGCGCCGAACACCATGATCAGCCCGTGCATGGTGGTGAACGAATTGAACAGTTCGGGGTTGAAGAACTGCAGGCCAGGCTGGAACAACTCGGCACGGATGCACAGCGCCAGGATGCCGCCGAACATCAACATGGTGAACGAGAACAACAAGTACATCGTGCCGATGTCCTTGTGGTTGGTGGCGTAGACCCAGCGCCGCCAGCCCCGTGGTGGGCCATGGTCGTGATCGTGGCTGTGGTCGTGGTCGGATGACCCGTGTTGGGGGAGGACGGCGCTCATGGGGCGTTGCCTTTCAGCAGCTTGTTCGGCGATTCAGGAAGTGGCGGCGGTCACTTGCGCGCGGCAACGATGTCGGCCGGCTGCACCACCTGCCCCGTCTTGTTCGACCAGCTGTTCTTGGTGTAGGTGATCACGGCGGCAATCTCGGTGTCCGACAGCGCTTTCCAGGCCGGCATGGCGCCGTTGTTGGCGCCGTTGAGCAGAATCGCGATCTGCTTGCTCTTGTCGGCATCCAGCACCAGGGCCGAGCCGTCGACGGCCTTGATCGGCCCGGCACCTTTGCCGTCGGCCTTGTGGCAGACGGCGCAGTTGGCGCCGTAGACCTTCTCGCCACGCGCGGCCAGGGCTTCAAGCGTCCAGACCTTGCTGGGGTCATCGGCCTTGGCGGCCATTTCCTTCTTCTTGCCATCGACCCATTTGCTGTAGTCCTCGGCCGACACCACCTTCACATGGATGGGCATGTAGGCGTGCTCCTTGCCGCACAGCTCGACACACTGGCCGTAGAAGTCACCGGTTTTCTCGGCGCGGAACCAGGCGTCGCGCACAAAGCCGGGGATGGCATCTTGCTTGACCGCAAACGCCGGCACCATCCAGGAATGGATCACGTCGTTGGCGGTGGTGATGATGCGGATTTTCTTGTTGACCGGCACCACCAGCGGGTTGTCGACTTTCAGCAGGTAGTTGTCGCCCTCGGGTTTGCCGGCGTTTGACATGTTGCGCTGGTCGACGTCGAGCGTGGCCACGAAACCGATGCCCTCGCCTTCGCCCTTCAAGTAGTCGTAGCCCCACTTCCACTGCATGCCGGTGGTCTTGATGGTCAGGTCGGCATTGCTGGTGTCCTTCATCGCCACCACGGTCTTGGTCGCCAGCAGGCCCATCACCACCACGATGACAAACGGCACCACCGTCCAGGCGATCTCGACCGCCACGCTCTCATGGAAGTTGGCCGACTTGTGACCCACCGATTTGCGGTGCTTGATGATCGAATAGAACATCACGCCGAACACCGCGAGGAAGATCACCACGCAGATGACCAGCATGACGTAGTGCAGGCCGATCACGTCGCTGGCAATGCGGGTGACAGGGGGGTGCAGGTCAAGCTGGTTCTTGGCCGGGCCGCCAGCCAGGTCGCCCACTGCCCAGGCGGCTTGCAGCATGCCCGCCAGGCCCACCGCAGCGGCCCAACGCAGCGCCCGGCCCATCGAATGTCTTGGATTCATCATTGTCATGCTTCAAGTTCGTGATCTGCTGCCGGGTGGCTGGCCGCGCGTGCCAGGCGCAGGGCCCGGCGAAGTTCTTGCGCCAAAGCCACCCGCATCTCCGGCCGAACATGGCGGCCCACCCGCACGCTGCGGCCCTCGCCCGACAGCTCGACCAGCGACCCGTCGTCGGCCACTGGCTCCACCCGCACCCATTCGGCGCGAAACGAGGTTCGCTCCACCACTGGCCCCACCTGCTGCGCCACCGACAGCGCACCTGCGCTCAGGGTGATGGTCTCGCGGTCACCTGCATGGCGCGCAAACACCAGCAGGGCCGCACCCACCGCCAGCAGTTCCACACCGGTGAACAAGCTCACCACCGTGATGCCCTGCAACCAGAACCCAGCCGCCACCAGCAGCGAGATGGCGCACAACAGCGCGTAGCAACCCATCAGCTGGCGCGGTGTGATCGACACATTGCGCCGCAGGTCAAACAGCCAGGCCAGGGGCGCCGCTTGCTCACAGCCAAAACGCCAGCCGGCATCGTGGCGCATGGCTGGCGGCGCTGGCCAGGGGCTGGGGGCGGTCGTGGCAGACATGGCTGGCGCGGGCTGGTTCAAGTCAGTGCAAAGCAGAATTCTAGCGGAGCGTTCAGCCCGGGCCGCAGGGCGGCCAAGCCTATGCAATTCGTTTCGGACGGCCGCTGTGCAAGGCATCCAGCGAGACCACGGCGGGGCCGCTGCGCACCGGGCGCGGCGCGGCCTTGTAGGCATGGCCGTAGACGAGCTCGAATGTCATCACCAGGCGGCCGCTGACGTCGGCGGTTTGGGCCAGTGCCTGCAACAGCCGCGCGCGCCAGCGTGGTGTGCGCAGGCCGGCATGGCGCGTTGGCCCCAGGTGCCCACCCAGGCCACGCAGCTCGGCCAGCAGCGCCTCGGGCGACGACCAGCTCAGCTGCAAACTCTCCTGGTCCATCACCGGGTCGGCGAAGCCGCTGTGCACCAGCAGGTCGCCGATGTCATGCATGTCGGCAAACGGTGGGTGCGGCGCGGGCCAGCCGGCCGCCGCATACACCGCGCGCAACTCACGCAAGGTGTCGGGGCCGAAGCAGGAGAACATCACAAAGCCATCCACCGCCAGCGCGCGCTGCCAGGCTGCCAGGCTGGCTGCGGGGTCGGTGGCGGTGTGCAGCACCAGGTTGGCCCACAGCATCTGGGCCTGACCGGGCGGCACCTCGGCGCTCAGCCACAGCGGCTGTGCTGCGGCCTGCCTGCGGGCGCCCCAGGCCCACCAGGGCGGCTGTTGTGCTTGGCGGCTGCGCTCGCGCAGCGCCTCGGTGGGCTCAACCACCTGGCGCTGTGCCTGCGGCCACACCGCCTGCACGGCCTGGGCACCACCACCGGTGAAGGCCCACCAATCCAGCCAGCGCTGCGGCGGCTGGCGGATCACCAGCAGCCGCTGGGCCATGCGGCGTGCCACCTCCTGGTGCAACCAGGGCGCGCCATCGGCGCGGGCCAGGCGGCCCAGCACATGGCGCAGCGCCCGGGCATCGGTGGCAGGCGCTGGGCGGTCAGGCATCGTCATTTCAGTATATTGAGGCGATGCAGCCAACGCCTTCGCCACCGGACATGCACGACAGCGCACAAGGTGTTCAGCCTGGGCTGGTGCGGCCGCGCCGCTGGTGGCCCCAATTGGCGCGGCCCTGTGTGCTGTGCAGCCAATGGGCATCACACAGCCTGTGCGGCGACTGCCGGCAGCGCTTTCTGGGCCAGGCCATGCTGCGCTGCCCGCGCTGCGCACTGGCCAGCCCGACGGGCGGCGTCTGCGGCGCCTGCCAGCACCTGCCGCCGCCGTTCAGCGCCTGCACCACGCTGGCCGACTACGGCTTCCCCTGGGACCGCTTGATCTCGCGGCTGAAGTTTCAGCAACAACCCGAATTGGCGCGCCTGCTGGCAGGCCTGCTCGCCGATGTGCTGCAAGCGGCGCCGCCGCTGCCACCACCGCAGTGGCTGCTGCCGGTGCCACTGAGCCCGCAGCGCCTGGCCGAGCGTGGCTACAACCAGGCCTGGTTGTTGGCGCGGGCGCTGGCGGCACTGGGTGGCCAACAGGCGCGCGGCGACTGGCTGCTGCGCCTGCGCGACACACCGCACCAGGTGGGCCTGGGCCGCAGCGCGCGTGAGCGCAATTTGCGCCATGCCATGTGGCTCAGCCCGGCGGGCCAACGCGGCGTGCCGGGGCAGCGGCTGGCACTGGTCGATGACGTGATGACCACCGGCGCCACAGCGGCAGCTGCCAGCCAGGCGCTGCTGGCTGCCGGCGCGGCCGATGTGCAGGTGTGGGTCATTGCCAGAACACCGGCGCACACCCCAGCGCCCAGCGCCGGCGGCTGAGCCCAGCACCACAATGCCCAGCGCCATGTTCCACATCGTGCTGGTGCAACCCGAAATCCCGCCCAACACCGGCAATGTCATCCGGCTGGCAGCCAACACCGGTTGCACGCTGCACCTGGTGGAGCCGCTGGGTTTTCTGATGGACGACAAACTGCTGCGCCGTGCCGGGCTGGATTACCACAAGCACGCCGCCGTGCGCCGGCACACCGGCTGGGCTGCATTCAACGCCGCGCAGCGGGTCACCGGTGGCCGGATGTTTGCCTTCAGCACCCGCGCAGCCACGCCGTTGGCAGCGGTGGCCTGGCAAGCGGGTGACTGGCTGGTGTTCGGCAGCGAGACCGCCGGCCTGGCGCCTGATGTGCGCGACAGCTTCAACGCCGACCACCAAGTGCGCTTGCCGATGCGCCCCGGCCAGCGCAGCCTGAACCTGAGCAATGCGGTGGCGGTGGCGGTGTTCGAGGCCTGGCGCCAGCAAGGCTACGCCGGCAGCGCTTGAGCAGCGCGACAGCAGCACAGCGTCAGGTCTCGGGCCGCGCCTCGCGCGCCATCAGCAGTTGCAGCGCCTTCGCCGGTGCCAGGGCGCCCTGCAACACTGCCACCACGGCGTCGGTGATCGGCATGGCCACGCCACATGCGCGGGCACGGGCCTGCAGCACCGGCGCGGTGTGCACACCTTCGGCGACATGGCCCAGCTGCTGCAGGATGGCCGGCAGCGCCTGGCCCTGGGCCAGCAGCAGGCCCACCTGGCGGTTGCGCGACAGGCTGCCGGTGGCGGTCAGCACCAGGTCGCCCAGGCCTGACAACCCCATGCAGGTGTCTGCCCGCGCGCCCAGCGCCTGGGCCAGGCGTGTCATTTCGGCCAGGCCGCGGGTGACCAGCGCAGCGCGCGCGTTCTGCCCCAGCGCCAGGCCGTCGGCAATGCCGGTGGCAATCGCCAGCACGTTTTTCACCGCGCCGCCCACTTCCACGCCCACCGGGTCGGCGCTGGTGTAGATGCGCAGGCTGTCGCTGTGGAACGCCTGCACCGCCAGCGCGGCCAGGCCGGCGTCGTGGCTGGCGGCCACCAGCGCGGTGGGCTGGCAGCGCGCCACCTCCAGCGCAAAGCTGGGGCCCGACAGCACGCCGCAGCGCAGGTCGGGCCGCATCGCCTGGGCGATCTCATGGCCGAGCAGGCCGCTGCCGGCCTCGAAGCCCTTGCACAGCCACAGCGTGCGCGCGCCGTGTGGCAGCGCTGCCAGTTGCCTGCGCAGCCCAGCCATCGGTGTGGCGATGACCGCCAGGCCGGCCGCTGCGGTGGCCAATGCCTGGCCCGTGTCAGCGCCCACCGTCAGCAGCGGCGGCAGCGCCACATCTGGCAAGTAGCGCGCATTGCAGCGCGTGGCCTGCATCGCGGCAGCCTGCGCTGCGTCGCGCGCCCACAGCAACACCGGCTGGTGCCGGGCTGCGGCCGCTGCCAGTGCCGTGCCCCAGGCACCGGCGCCCAGCACCACCAGGGGCAGCGGGGCCGGGGCCATGGCGGCGCCCGGCCTTCAGTTGGCGTTGTTGGCGATGGCGCTGCCGTTGCCGTTGCCGGCGGCCTGCGCCTGCTGGGCTTCGAACATGGCCTGGAAGTTGACTTCGGTCAGCATGATCGGCGGGAAGCCCGCGCGGGTGCAGACATCGGAGACGATGGCCCGCAGGTACGGGTAGATCATCTGCGGGCAGACGATGCTCAGGATGCCCTGCAGCTGCTCTTGCGGCACATGGCGGATCTCGAAGATGCCGGCTTGCTTGGCCTCCACCAGGAACAGCGTCTTGTCCTTGACCTTGGTGGTCACGGTGGCGGTCACCGTCACCTCGAAGATGCCCTCGGTCACGCCAGCGGCGGCCATCGCCAGGTTGATGTCGACCTGCGGCTGCTGCTGCTCCAGCAGGATCTGCGGCGAGTTCGGCTGCTCCAGCGACAAGTCCTTCAGGTACATGCGCTGGATCTGGAACACGGGGGTCGGGTCTTGGTCGGCCATGGCGAAGGGCATCCTGAAGAAAAGACAAAAGCCCGGTGCCGACACGGCAGCGGGCTGGGGGCGGCGCGGATTATGGCGCAGCGCTTATGCCGGGCCCAGCGCCAAGGCGTGACGCAATCGCCGCTGGTTGCCAGCCTCTCAAGCGCCTTGCAGCAGCGGCTGCAGGCCGCCGGCGCGGTCCAGCGCCATCAGGTCGTCACAGCCGCCCACATGGGTGCTGCCGATGAAGATCTGCGGCACCGTGCGGCGCCCGGTCAGCGCGATCATCTGCTCGCGCTGGGCCGGGTCCAGGTCGATGCGCAACTCGTCGATGGCCAACACACCACGCTGCTTCAACAAGGCCTTGGCCTGGATGCAGTAGGGGCAGACCTGGGTGGTGTACATGCGCACAGCGTTCATGGTGAAGCAACTTCCTGAAGCGACGAAACAGCAATTCTGGCAGTGCAGCAGAGGCCCTGCCGACCCAGGCCTTCAGGCCCTCAGGCCTTCACCACCGGCAGGCCAGCCTCGCGCCAGGCCGCCAGGCCGCCGGTCACGGCAGCCGCCTTGTCGTAGCCTGCCTTGCGCAGCAGCCCGGCGGCGCGGCCGGCGCGCGCGCCGGTGGGGCACATCAGCAACAGCGGCAGGGCCTTGTTGCTGGGCAGCTCCTTGGCGCCGCTCAGGCCAGCCAGCGGGATGTTGCGCGCACCCACCGCATGGCCGGCGGCGTATTCACTGGGCTCGCCGACATCGATCAGCACACCTTTTTCGCGGTTGATCAGCCGCACCGCCTCCGACGTGGCCACGCCACCGCCGGCGTTTTTCTGCAGTGCCTGCCACAGCAGCAGGCCGCCTGAGGTGGCGGCCAGCAGGATGAGCATCCAGTTGTCGAGCAAGAACTTCACGGGTGGGGCCTGGGGTCAGCGAAAACCCCGGATTATAGAATTTGCCGCCTTTGCGCCCCGACGCTGTCCCACCCCTGCACAACCTGCGGCCCAGCCGTTGCCCACCATGCCCACACTCGTGCTGATCCGCCACGGTGAGTCGACCTGGAATCTGGAGAACCGGTTCACCGGCTGGACCGATGTGCCGCTGACGCCCACCGGCGTGGCCCAGGCGCAGCAGGCCGGCCGGCTGCTGAAGGAGGCCGGCTTCGAGTTCGACATCGCCTACACCTCGGTGCTCAAGCGCGCGATCTGGACGCTGTGGCATGCGCTGGACCAGCTTGACCGCACCTGGCTGCCGGTGGTCAACGACTGGCGCCTGAACGAGCGCCACTACGGCGCGCTGCAAGGCCTGAACAAGGCCGACATGGCGGCCCAGTACGGTGACGCGCAGGTGCTGGTGTGGCGGCGCGGCTACGACACGCCGCCCCCGGCGCTGGCGCTTGGCGACCAACGCAGCGAGCGCGGTGATTTGCGCTACGCCGGCCTGGCCCCCCACCAGGTGCCGCTGACCGAATGCCTGAAAGACACGGTGGCCCGCGTGCTGCCGTTCTGGGATGAGGTGCTGGCGCCGGCCATGCGCAGCGGCCAGCGCACCGTGGTGGCGGCGCACGGCAACTCGATCCGCGCGATGGTGAAGATGCTCGACGGCATCAGCGATGCCGACATCGTCAACCTCAACATCCCCAACGGCATCCCACTGGTCTACGAGCTGGACGCTGAGCTCAAGCCCATCCGCAGCCAGTACCTGGGTGACCCGGCAGCGGCGGCGGCTGCAGCGGCTGCCGTGGCCAACCAGGGCAAGGCATGACGGCCGTCGCGGCCACCACACCAGCGGCCACCACGCCAGCGGCCACCACGCTGGGCGTGGTCGGCCTGGGCTCGATGGGCCGTGGTGCAGCGCTGACCGCCTTGCAACGCGGCGTGCCGACCTGGGGCTTTGATGTGAACCCCGCCGCGTGCGCCACGGTGGCCGCTGCCGGTGGCCACATTGCCGCTGACCTGGCCGAACTGGCCCAGGCCTGCGACGCCGTGCTGGTGCTGGTGGTCACGGCGGCGCAGACCGAGGCCGTGGTGTTTGGTGACGCCGCCAACCCGGGCGGCCTGGCGGCCCATCTGAAACCCGGCAGCGTGCTGATCACCTCGGCCACGGTCGACCCCACGCTGCCGCCGCTGTGGCAAGCCCGCCTGGCCGCGCTGGGCCTGCACCTGATCGACGCGCCGGTCTCGGGCGGTGCTGCCAAGGCCGCCAACGGCGAGATGACGGTGATGGCCTCGGGCAAGCCCGAGGCGTTCGCCGCCGTCGGCGGCCTGCTGCAGGCGGTGGCCGGCAAGGTCTACCGGCTGGGTGACCAGGCCGGCGTGGGCAGCACCGTGAAGATGGTCAACCAGCACCTGGCGGGTGTGCACATCGCCGCCGCCTGTGAGGCCATGGCCCTGGGCATGCGCGCCGGGGCCGACCCGGCGCAGCTGTATGAGGTGATCTGCAACTCGGCCGGCGCCAGCTGGATGTTTGCCAACCG
>JANNMP010000484.1:0-2314 GCA_031398015.1 Burkholderiaceae bacterium | reverse complement strand
CGGCCCTGGCCTTGCCGCCGCCGTCTCGGCATGCAGACATCCTGCGAGGGCGCGTGTCGTGCCGCAGACGAACGCTGTTTCTTCGCGAACGTCGGGCGCGGTCATGGGCCTGGGATGCTCAGAAGTTGTAAACGAACCCAGCGTGCCCGCACTGGGTTCGTTCACAACTTGTCAGGCGTCCAGGCCGTCGCGCAGCGCCACCAGCACATCCGACTGGAATTCACGCCGGTACAGCACATACAGCACCGCCACGGTGGCCGCCATGAAGGCCCAGGCCGAAAAGAACCAGGCCACCGCTGCAAAGCTCATGTAGTAGGCGCGCAGGCCGTCGTTGAAGGTCTCGGCCGCCAGGCCCATCACCCGGCCGGCGCGGTCGGCAAACAGCTCACGCTGGGCGGCGTTGGTCATCTGCATGGCCTCGGGCGCGGCGCCCACGATGATGGCGCCGAAGCTGTACTGGCGCAGGCTCCAGGTGAAGCGGAAGAAGGCGTGCACGAAGATCGCCGCCAGCAGCGCCAGCTTCAAGTCAAACACCAGGGCCGAGGTGCGGGCGGCAAACGGAATCTCCTGCACCAGGCTGCTGGCTTTGTCGGTGGCGCCCAGCACAGCCAGCAGTCCACCGATGATCAGGATGCTGGTGGACGCAAAGAACTGCGGGCTGGCCGACAGGGTCTCGGTCACCGCCGCATCAACGATGCGGTTGTCGCGGTAGGTGGCCTGCAGCATCCAGCGCCGGCGCCACTGGTTGGTGGTGGCCAGGATCGACGGCCGCCGCAATGCCCGCCGGCGTGACCAGTGGGCGTAGAACCACCACAGCCCGAAGAACAGCAACAGCGCCAGCCAGTCGGGCCAGGGCAGCAGCAGCAGGGGCTTGAGCAGGGTGTCCATGCGGGCGCACTGGAGCCCGCTGCCTGGTTGCGCCGCAGTGCGTGCGCGCGCTGCGCCGGTCAGCGCGCCAGGTCGAACACCAGCACCTCGCTGTCCTGGCCCTGGCCCAGCACCAGCTGCGGCTCATCGACCAGCCCCATCGCATCGCCTGCCTGCAGCGCCTGGCCATTGACGCTGACCGCGCCTCGCGCCACATGCACCCAGGTGCGGCGGCCGGCGGGCAAGGCCAGCGTGGCCGACTCGTCACCGTCGAACAAGCCGGCGTGGATGCGCGCGTCGGCATGCAGTGTGACGGCGCCGTCGGCACCATCGGGCGCCCCCACCAGCGCCAGCCGGCCACGCTTGTCGGCATCGCTGTAGGCCTTTTGTTCATAGCCCGGCGCCAGGTTGGCCGCTGACGGCAGCAGCCAGATCTGCAGAAAGTGGGTGGTGGCATCGGCGGCATGGTTGAACTCGCTGTGGCGCACGCCGGTGCCGGCGGTCATGCGCTGCAGCTCGCCGGGCACGATGGCCTGCACATTGCCGATGCTGTCCTTGTGCGCCAGCGCGCCGCTGAGCACGTAACTGACGATCTCCATGTCGCGGTGGCCATGGGTGCCGAAGCCGGTGCCGGGGGCGATGCGGTCTTCATTGATCACCCGCAGGTTGCCAAAGCCCATCTGGGCCGGGTCCTGGTAGTCGGCAAACGAGAAGGTGTGAAAGCTCTTGAGCCAACCGTGGTCGGCAAAGCCACGGTCGGCGCTGCGGCGGATGGTGCGCATGTGCTGGTCTCCAGTGCTGGGGCTGCGATGTGCCGATGGTGGCACCGGCGCGGCGCGGTGCGGCCCAGCCGCGCTTGAAGCAGGCGTTCAAATAACATGAAGCAACTCCGTTGGCCCGCCAACCCCGCCATGAGCAACCCCCGCCGCAACGCGCTGACACCCGACGCCCTGCAGATGATGGACACCATCGCCCGCAGCGGCAGCTTTGCCGCCGCCGCGCGCGAGCTGGGCCGGGTGCCGTCGGCACTGACCTACAGCGTGCGCCAGTTGGAAGACGCGCTCGACGTGCTGCTGTTCGACCGCAGCTCACGCCAGGCCCAGCTCACCGCTGCCGGCCAGGAGCTGCTGGACGAAGGCCGGCGCCTGCTGGTGGAAATGGACGCGGTGGCGAACCGCGTGCGCCGGGTGTCCACCGGCTGGGAGAGTGAGCTCACCGTGGCGGTGGACGACGTGGTCTCGCGCCTCACCGTGTTCGAGCTGGTCGAGGGCTTCTATGCCCAGCGTGGGCCCGACGGCCAGGCGCCGGGCACCCGGCTGCGGCTGCGCAGCGAGGTGCTGGCGGGGCTGTGGGAAGCGCTGGTCAGCGGCCAGGCCGACCTGGCCATCGGCGTGATGATGACCACCCCGCCGCAAGCCGGCATCGAGCTGCAGCCGCTGGGTGAGGT
>JANNMP010000463.1:0-2457 GCA_031398015.1 Burkholderiaceae bacterium | reverse complement strand
CTCGCCGGCATGCGCCTGGCCGACGGCAGCGCGCCGCATCGCCCACCCTCCGTGCGCGACCTGATGCGCCACACCGCTGGCCTGGCCTACCCGCAGGAAATTCCGCATTCGGCTTTGCGCGCCCAGTGGACCGCCGCCGCGCTGGCCCCGGGCCGCGCCGGTCTGGACGGCGCCGGCTTCCTGGCCGGGTTGGCGCGGCTGCCGCTGGTCAACCCGCCAGGCGCCGCGTTTCGCTACGGCTACAGCACCGATGTGCTGGGCCTGGTGATCGAGGCGATCGACGGCATGCCGCTGGCCAGCGCGCTGCAGCGGCGGGTGTTCGGCCCGTTGGGCATGCGGCAGACGAACTTCGAGGTCGCCGCCGATGAACACGCCAACCTCGCCGCGGCCTTCGCCGACGACGCCGCCTGGCATACCAGCGTGGCGCCCATCGGCCAGCGCGTGGCCGGCCAGGCGTGGATGGACAGCGGCGGTGGCGGCGTCGTCAGCACGCTGGACGACTACGCGGCGTTTGCCCGGCTGCTGGCACATGGGGGAATGGTTGGCGGCATGGCTGGCGGCCAGCGCTTGCTGTCGGCGGCGCTGTTTGCCGAACTGTCACGCAACCAGCTCGACGATGGTGTCGATGGGCCGTCTGGGTACACCGGACCCGGCTTCGGCTTCGGCCTGGGGCTGGCGGTGCGGCACGACTGGGGGCCGTCGGCGATGCCTTGCACGGCGGGTGAACTCACCTGGTCAGGCATCAGCGGCACGGCGCTGTTCGTGCAGCCGCGCGAACGCTGGTTTGCGCTGCTGATGAGCGCCAACATGGCGTCGCGCATGATGGCGCGCATGGGGTTTCGGCGGGCGTTGGGGTGATGGCCCGGGGTTGCCGGAGCACTGCTCGACCAGGTTGCCGGTGTTCTGATCCGCCAGGGCCACCGCATGCTGTTCCTCTGTTGCGCACCCGACCCCGCCAGTCGGTCATACGGCTTTTACCGGCATCTGGGTTGGCGCAGTGCGAACAGCTTTGATCGCAACGGCGATGAACGGCTTGAGTCCCCTGTGGTGCATGACAGCGGCGCGTGATGGCCGTGACAGCTCAGGCCTGCGGTTGCGCTGCCTCCAGTCTGCGCACGGCAACCTGTTCGAACTCGCCGCGCCCCGCGTGGCAATCCCAGCGCTCCACCACACCCACCCTCGGCGGCCCGGCCAACAACCGCAGCACATTCACCGAATTGCCGGCCTCGGCCCGCACCCGTTGGCTGATTGCCGTGCCCGCCTGCACCACCCACAGCAGCTTGCCGCCCGGCGCGTCAACCAACGGCAGCACATACGGCAAGTGGATGTGCCCGCCCAGCACCACATCCACCCCCGCCGCGCGCCAACTGGCCAGCGCCTGGGCATGGCCGTGCAGCAGGTTCTTGGCGTCTTCAGCGCGTGTCACTGCCAGTGGCTGGTGCACCATCACCAGCTTCCAGCGTGGGCTGTGGTCCAACGCCAGCCGCTGCACCGACTGGCTGACCTGCGCCGCTGACACCTGGCCATCGGCATGGCGCCACCAGCGTGTGGTGTTGACCGACTGCAGCAGCACATCGGCATCGTCGAACCCCGGCGCCAGCTCGCTGCCGAATGCCGCGCTGAAGCGGGCATAGGGCGAGAACAGCCGCTGCGCCAGGTTGAACAGCGGGATGTCGTGGTTGCCCGGCAGCGCCAGGCACACCGGCACCGCCAGGCGGTCGACAAACGCCCGCGCAGCGGTGAATTGCGCGGTGGTGGCACGCTGCGTGATGTCGCCCGACAGCAGCAGCACGTCAGGCCGCAGCGTGGCGCACAGCCGCTCCAGTGCCGCCACCACCGCCGGCCGCTCGGTGCCGAAATGCGGGTCGGACACCTGCAGCAGCAAGGTCACGCGGCGCTCGGCTCGGCAGCAGCGGCGGCAGCAGCCTGGCGTTCAGGCGCCATCGCGCTGGGCCGGATCAACATCAGCGGCTCGGCCGAGACGCCAAACACCAGCGGCGCGCGCAGGCGCCGCACTTCACCGTCGGTGGCCACCTTGATGCCGCGCGCCGACCAGCGGTGTGATGGCGCCACCGTCAGCCGCTGGCAGCCGAAGTTGATGATGCTGTCGGCATCGCCCAGGCGGCCCAGCGCGCCGCGCAGCAGCAGGCCCAGCAAGGCCAGCCGGCCCACCGGTTTGAGCGCCACGATGGCCAGCGCGCCGGCATCGATGGCGCGCGCCTGCGGCAGGCCCAGCTGCTCCATCTGCAGCGCGTTGTTGCCGATGAACAGCGTGGGCGTGCTCAGTTCATTGGTAAACCTCCGGGCTTCGCCCTGCGGTGTTCGCCCTTGGGGCGGCCCTGCCGGCTCATGCTGGCTGCCTTGCACGTCGATCTGCAGGCGCAGGCTGCGGTGGCCGCGCAGCATGGTCACCAGCCCGGCGCCGAAGGCCACCAGGCGGCTGCGGCCCCATTGGCG
>JANNMP010000422.1:0-2420 GCA_031398015.1 Burkholderiaceae bacterium | reverse complement strand
GGGGGTTGTGCGGGGTGAAATCGGTCATGTCGGGCGGTCTCCGGGTTGCGCAAACCGCATCTGACCAGCAGCAGCCGCTGCAAGCCATGGGGGATGACCAGCAAGCGGGTTGAGGTCGCCGTGGTGTAAAAACTTGTTCAGACATGGCTTGAACCACAGGATTGAACCAACATGAAAAGCGCCATCCTGAACACCGAGCGCTGGGGCAACAGCCTCGGTGTGCGTCTGCCGCCTTCGGTGGTGCGTGCCGCCAATCTCCAGGCTGACCAGCGGGTGCGCGTCACGGTGCAAGACGGCCGCGTGATCATCACGCCGCAAGGCGTCGAACCGTTGACGCTGGATGGCAGGCTGGCCTTGTTCGACCCCGCGCTGCATGGCGGTGAGGCCATGCTTGCTGCGCCCGTTGGCGCTGAGGTGTGCTTCGCCTGACGCCGCACGCCAGGTCGCCGGTGTGACGGGCCAGGTGGCCGCCATCGCGACAATCCGGCGATGAGCCAATTCGATGACGACAGCCGGGTGACGTTGCTGGCGCCGCAGCCGGCGGCAGGCGGGGCCGACGCGGCCAGCAGCTTTGCCGGCCAGGTGCAACCAACCTGGAACATCGGCGCCAACCCCAATGGTGGCTACCTGCTGGCACTGGCTGCCCAGGCGCTGCGCCAGGCCACACCCACGCAGCCCGACGCATTGAGCATCACGGTGCACTACCTGCGCCCGGGGCTGGCCGGCCAGCCTTGCCGCATCGACACCCAGGTGTTGCGCAGCGGGCGCACGCTCAGCACGGCCCGCGCCACGCTGGTGCAAGACGGTGGCGCCAGGCTGGAGCTGCTGGCCGCGATGGGCGACCTGGGCGCTGCCGGCACGTCCAGCGGGGCGCCGGCACCGCTGCTGACGCTGCCGATGCCGCAGATCCCGCCGCCCGAGGCCTGCCCCGGCCGGTCAGCGCCCGCGCAGGGTGTTGCGTTGCCGATCCTCGAGCGCCTCGACATCCGCCTGCACCCCGATGAAGCCCTGCCCGGTGCCGCCGGCCGCGCCCGGGTGACCGGCTGGATCCGCTTTGCCGATGGCCGCGCACCCTGTGCGTTGGGCTGCCTGCTGATGGCCGACGCCTTTCCACCCGCCGTGTTCGGCCTGCTGGGCGTGGTGGGCTGGGTGCCCACGGTGGAGCTCACGGTGCACTTGCGCCGCCGTCCGGCGCCGGGCTGGCTGCTGGGCCAGTTCTGGTCAAACGACCTGGCCGACGGCCGGGTGGTGGAAGACGGCGCGCTGTGGGACGCCAGCGGCCAGTTGGTGGCCCAATCGCGCCAGTTGGCACTGGTGCGGCCAACGCAGCCCACGCGTGGCTGAGCAGCTGCCGTCCGGCACCGGACCAGGCACCGGCGCCGACGCCGCCCGCCGCGCCGCGCTGGTCGGCACTGCCGGCTACGCATTTGCCAGCGTGCTGTGGGGCCTGAACCTGCCGTTGTCGGCCGCGCTGCTGCAACACTTCGACCCGTTCTGGGTGTCGCCGCTGCGCTATGTGGTGGCCACGCTGCTGCTGGGCGGCATGGTGCTGGCAACGCTGGGCTGGCGGCAACTGCAATCGCCCATTGCGCTGTGGCGGGTGGCGGTGTTGAGCTTGTGCGTGGCCGGCTTTCTGCTGCTCTACAACCTGGGCCTGGCCTGGACCCACCCGATGACCGTGGCTGCGCTGTCGGCCGGCTCACCGGTGTATGTGGCGGTGGTGTCGCGGCTGATGACGGGCGAACGGTTGCAGCGCGGCTTCTGGGGCGCCACCGTGTTGACGTTGATCGGTGCGGGCATCGCGGTGCTGGGCCGGGCCCGCGCGGCTGACACCGGCAGCGCCAGCATGCAGCCGCAGGGCGGCGAATTGCTGGTTGTGTTGGGCATCTGCAGCTGGACGGTGTATTCGATCCTGGCGCAGCGCTGGTTTGCGCCGAGCACACCACAACTGCGGCGCACCTACCTGACCACCATCGGTGCCCTGCCCTGGCTGCTGCTGTTCTGGGCCGGCGCACGCGCTGCCGGCCTGGTCGGCCCGCCCAACCTGAACCCGCCGCTTGAGCCGCTGCTGCAACTGGTGGTGGCGGCCGTGTTCTGCACCGCGCTGGCCACCGTGGCCTGGAACACCGGCGTCAACCGCCTGGGCATCCAGACCGGTGGTGTCTGGCAGAACATGGTGCCGGTGTTCGCGGTGCTGATCTCGCTGCTGTTCTTCGGCGTGCAGCCGTTGGCCGAGCAGCTGGTCGGCGGCGCGGTGGTGCTGGTGGGGGTGCTGTACATGCAGTGGCAGCGCGGGCGCGCCGGCACGCCCGGTTGAGCAGTCAACGGCAGGCGCCTGGCTGGTGGCACGGCAGTGCGCCGCGGCCAGCGCCCATCACCAACTCACCGCCCCCTTGCCCGCGTCCATCACCATGCGGGTG
>JANNMP010000379.1:0-1615 GCA_031398015.1 Burkholderiaceae bacterium | reverse complement strand
GTCGGCCAGCGCCAACAGGGGCAGCAGCGCCAGCAGGCGCTCACGCGGGGTGGATGTGGCGCTGTAGACCAGCGCCGGCGCACGGTAGGCCACCACCGGGTGGTCGTCGGTGTTCAGCGGCGCATCACCAGCCAGCCGGGCCAGCGCCTTGGGGCCGGCCACCAGGCTGCCCAGCAGCGCCCATTCGTCATCGATGCCGTAGGCCGCCGGCTGCAGCGGCGGCCGCGCCGAGGCCAAGCGCTGGCGCAGCGCGGCCACGTCAAAGGCCTCACCATCACGCCGCGACACCAGGCCCAGCACGGGTGTGTCCAGGCTCATCGTGGCCAGCAGTGCACCGCCGCCCGGGTACACCGCCAGAAAGCTTTGCACGATGCTGCGCAGGCTGTCGTGGTCGAGCTGGTGCAGCGGCAGCCACTGGCAGAACACACCACCCGGGGCCAGGCGCTGCTGCACCGCGCGAAAGTGCGCCACGGTGTAAAGCGCCGCCGAGCCGCTGCGCGCCGGGTGGAAGTTGTCGGACACCACCAGATCGACCAGCGGGCCCGCAGCGCGCACATAACGCCGTGCATCGGCGGCCAACACTTGCAGATTGGGTGGCGCAGCGGGGCCGACGGCGGCATTGAAGTGCGCGGCAGCCGCGATCACCTCGGGCAGCAATTCCACCGCCTGCACTTGCAGCGCCCGGTCGTCGGCGGCGGTGGCAGCGGTGATGCCGGTGCCCAGGCCGAGAAACAACGCGCGCTGCGGCGCCGGGTGCAGCAGCAGCGGCAGCAGCGCCTGGCGGCCGTCGGCCAGGCGGCTGTGGCTGTCGCCTTCTTGCTGCCGGTTGTTGATGTGCAGACGGCGCACGCCGGCGCTGTCTTCGGTGACGCTGACCGCCGCCATCGCGCCTTCGTGCCAGCCGACCAGGCTGGCGCCGTCGGGCAACTGCACATGGCGCAGTGGTGGAGCGGCCAGCGCCAGGCCCAGCACGCCCAACGTGCCCATGGTGGAGGACAGCAGGCTCGCAGGCGCCCCGCCCGGCCGCCAGAGCAGTGGCTGGGCCAGCAGCAGGTACGCCGCTGCCACGGCCAACAACGCTGCCTTGCTGCCCAGCGCCGGCAGCAGCCAGACACCAAACACCAGCGGTGCCAGCGCCGCGCCCACGGTGTTGGTGCCCAGCGCCCGGCCCAGGTGCATGCCAGCAGCGCGGGCGCAGCGCAGCAGGTGGCTGAACAAGGCGCCCATCACCAGCGTGGGTGGCAGGAAGGCCAGCGCGGCCAGCAGTGCCTCGGCCACCAGCGCCGCGCCCAGGCCAGGGCCCAGCGCCTGCAGCACAGTGGTTTTGACGCTGTCGGCCCACCACAGGCTGGCATCGCCCGCCACGCAGGCCAGGCCCAGCAGCGCCAGCAGGCGGCCCAGCAGGCAGCGCTTGGCCGCTGGCGGCAACACACTGGCCGCCCACCAGCGCTGATAGGCCGCCGCGCCCAGGGCAGTGCCCAGCAGGTACAGCGCCAGCAGCATTGCAAAGGTGTAGACGGTGTTCTCGGCCACCTGGCTGAGGGCCCGCACCACCAGCACCTCCTGGCCGATGCCCAGCAGGCCGGTGGCGGCCAGCAAGAGCAGCAGCTTGGCA
>JANNMP010000372.1:0-12559 GCA_031398015.1 Burkholderiaceae bacterium | reverse complement strand
GCTGCCCGTCGTCAAGCACACACCGGTGCTGGCGGGGGTCAATGGCACCGACCCGTTCATGATTCAAGACCAGTTCCTGCGCCGCTTGATCGACCTGGGTTTCTCGGGCATCCAGAACTTCCCCACGGTGGGCCTGATCGACGGCAACTTCCGCGCCAACCTGGAAGAAACCGGCATGGGCTATGGCCTGGAAGTGGACCTGGTGCGCGCCGCGCGGGCGCTGGACTTGCTGACCACGCCGTACGTGTTCAACGAACAGAACGCGCACGACATGGCGCAGGCCGGTGCCGACATCGTGGTCTGCCACCTGGGCCTGACCACGGGCGGTGCCATCGGCGCCGAGACAGCGTTGAAGCTGGCCGATTGCGTGGCACCGATCAACGCCTGGGCGGCGGCGGCGCGCTCTGTCAACCCGCAGCTGATCGTGCTGTGCCACGGTGGCCCGATCGCCACGCCCGACGACGCCCAGTTCATCCTGCGCCAGTGCCCGGCCTGCGACGGTTTTTTCGGTGCCAGCTCGATGGAGCGCTTGCCCACCGAGGTGGCGCTGACCGACACCACGCGGCGCTTCACCCAGATCACACGGTGAGCGACTTGCAGACGCATTCACAGACTCTCCTGGAGACTTGCCCATGACCGGCGCTGAATTCGGCAGTTTCATCCTGGCCCTGCTGATGGTGGCCATCGTCGTCGCCCTGGCGGTGTGGCTGCTGCACTGGTTGTACCTGCGCAGCAGCAAAGAGCGCGCTTTCGTGCGCACGGGGCTGGGCGGGCAGAAGGTGGTGCTCGACGGCGGCGCCTTCGTGCTGCCGATCGTGCACGACGTGATCCCGGTCAACATGAACACGCTGCGGCTGGAAGTCAGCCGCGGCCGCGACAAGGCGCTGATCACCAAGGACCGCATGCGGGTGGACGTGATCGCCGAGTTCTATGTGCGTGTGGCGGCCCAGCCCGATGCGGTGGCCGCCGCCGCGCAAACCCTGGGCCTGCGCACCATGGAGCCCGAGCAGCTCAAAGAGCTGGTCGAAGGCAAGTTCATCGACGCGCTGCGCACGGCGGCTGCCGAGATGACGATGGAAGAGCTGCATGAAAAGCGCGGCACCTACGTCAAGCGTGTGCGTGAGGCAGTGGCGGGGGACCTGACCAAGAACGGCCTGGAGCTGGAGGCGGCATCGCTGACCCAGCTCGACCAGACCGGCATGGAGTTCTTCAACCCCAGCAATGCCTTCGACGCCGAGGGCCTGACGCGGCTGACCGAGCAGATCGAGCACCGCAAGAAGCAGCGCAACGATGTCGAGCAAGACACGCTGGTGGCCATCCGCAACAAGAACCTGGAGGCCGAAAAACTCAGCCTGGGCATCGAACGCGAGAGTGAATACGCCCGCCTGGCCCAGCAGCGTGAAGTGGAGATCGCCCGTGCCCGCCAGCGCGCCGATGTGGCCACCGAGCGCGCCCAGCGTGAGCAGCAGGCCGAAGGCGCGCAGATCACCGCCAAGCAGACCATCGAGACGGCGCGCATCCGCAGTGACCAGACGCTGGAGCAAGACCGCATCGCCAAAGAGCTGGCGATCCAGTCGGCCGAGATCGGCAGGCGCCAGCAGATGGAGCTGGCCGAGCAGCAGCGCGCGATTGCGGTGGCGCGCGAAAGCAAGGCCCAGAGCGAGGCCCAGGCCGAGGCGGAAGTGGCGCGCGCGGTTGCCGTGTCGGCCGAAGAAAAAGTGTTCACCGCCCGTGAGGTGGAAATGGCCGAGCGCAAGAAAGCCATCGACCTGATCGGCGCGGCGCAGGCCGCTGAGCGTGAGGCACTGCGCCTGACCAGTGCCGCCGCCGCTGAAAAATCCGCCAGCGCCGACCGGGGTGCGGCCTTGGTGGCGCAGGCCACGGCCGATGCCGACGCCGACCGCATCCGCAGCCTGGCCACCCGCTTGCGTGCCGAGGTGGAAGCCGAAGCCCAGCGCTGGATGAACGAGGCCCACAACATGCTGACGCCCGATGCACGCGCCTCGGCCCTGCGGCTGAAACTGGTGGACAAGGCCGAGGCCATCATCCGTGAATCGGTGCGGCCGATGGAGCGCATCGAGGGCATCAAGATCCTGCATGTCGATGGCCTGGGCGGTGGCGGTGGCGGTGGTGGCCATGGTGTGGGCGACGGCCACGGCGGCGGCTTTGCCGACGGTGTGGTCAATTCGGCGCTGCGCTTTCGGGCCCAGGCACCGCTGGTGGACCAGTTGCTGCGCGAGATCGGGCTCGACGCCGGTGACCTGGGCCGCCTGACGGCGGGCGCCACCAGCACACAGCCAGCGCTGCCACCGGCAAGCCCAACCAGCAGCCCGGCGCCGCAATGAACAAAGGCACACCGTGATCAAGGTCTACGTTTCCAGCGTCATTGATGCCAGCGCCGACAACGTCTGGTCGCGCATCCGCGATTTCAATGCGCTGCCGTCATGGCACCCAGGCATTGCCGACAGCCGCATCGAGAACGGTGATGCCGCTGACCGGGTGGGCTGCATCCGCCACTTCCACACCCGTGACGGCGGTTTGATCCGCGAGCGCTTGCTGGGCCTGAGTGACTTTGACTACACCCAGACTTACGAAATCCTTGAAAGCCCGATGGGCGTGGCCGACTACGTGGCCACGCTCAAGCTCACACCCATCACCGACGGCAACCGCTGCTTTGCCGAATGGAGCGCCGAATTCGATTGCGCGCCGGGGCGCGAGGCCGAACTGACCAACAGCATTGGCCAGGGTGTGTTTCACGCCGGCCTGACCGCATTGCAGCGCAGCTTGCGCTGACATCCGTTGCCCGCGCGGAGCCCGCGGGCGTTTGGCGAGAGGAGACTCCGATGACAAGCCCAGCGCGCCGCGTCACTTTGGCGCTGACCCTGTTTGCGGCCACCGGATTGGCACTGGCTGCCGATCCCGGCATGAAACTGCCGCCGCTCAAGAAGCAAGCCACGGCCCAGAAGGTGGTCGACGAGCACCTGGACGCGTTGAACAAGTGCGACTGGAACCGCTTGATGGCGCAATACCCCAGTGACGTGGAAATCCATCTGCCCGACGGCCAGGTGATCAAGGGCCGCAACAAGGTGGGCGACTTGTTTGCCGGCTTTTGCAAGAAGCGGCCCGATGGGCTGAACGGGCTGAAGTTCACCACCGAGAGTTCATTCAAGGTTGGCAACACGCTGAATGTGCTGTGGCGTGCCGAGGCCGATTTCCTGGCCGAGCCCTACAAGGGATCTGACGCTTACGTCACCCGAGACGGCCTGATGGCTGCCCAGGTGACCACATTCGACGGTTCCAAGCTCAAGTTCAAGAAGTAAGGTGCAACTGCAACGGGTGGTGCGCAGCACGGTGATCGACGCGCCGATCGCGCGTGTGTGGGCCGTGCTGCGTGATTTCAACAGCCACGACCAGTGGCACACGGTGGTGGCACACAGCCAGATCGAACGTGCTGAGCGGCCCGACCAGGTGGGCTGCATCCGCAGCTTCACGCTGCAAGACGGCAACCACATCCGCGAGCAACTGCTGGCGCTGGACGACCACGAGCACAAGAGCAGCTATTGCATCGTCGAGGCCACCGTGCCGCTGCAGCGTTATGTGGCCACCGTCACGCTCAAGCCGGTGACCGACGGCAACCGCTGCTTCTGGCACTGGGAGAGCACGTTTGCCACGCCGCCAGGCATGGAGCGTGAGCTGCACGACATGGTGGCCAACGGCGTCTATGAAGCCGGCTTTGCCAACCTGCGCCGCCACCTGGCGCTGGGCGCTGACCAGCGCACACCCGGCACCGCAGCAATGCCCACCGCCCTGCCGATGGCCAGCCGGCGGGTGCTGCTGCGGCAGTTCGGCGGCCCTGAGCTGCTGCGCGCAGAGGACACGCAAACCCCGGCGCCGGGCCCGGGCGAGGTGCGCATCCGCCAACGTGCCATCGGCGTGAACTTCTTCGACGTGTACCTGCGCAAAGGCTGGCTGCCCGGCATGCTGGCGCTGCCCGGCACACTGGGCATGGAAGCCGCCGGCAGTGTGGTGGACGTGGGCGCCGGCGTCACCAGCGTGCTGCCCGGTGACCGAGTCGCCTACCTGGGCCCGGTGCCCGGTGCCTATGCCAGCCTGCGCTGCGTGCCGGCCGAGTGGGTGCAGGGCCTGCCGCCAGCGGTGGACGACGACACCGCCGCCGCGCTGCTGCTCAAGGGCCTGACTGCCGACATGCTGCTCAACACCCTGGGCCGGGTGGGCCCGGGCACACGCCTCCTGGTGCATGCGGCCGCCGGTGGTGTCGGCTTGCTGGTGTGCGCCTGGGCGCGGGCGCTGGGCGCCACCGTGGTCGGCACCACCAGCAGCGAGGCCAAGGCCCGGGTGGCGCGTGAACATGGCTGCGGCCATGTGGTCGTGACGGCCGAGCACCAGTTTGCCGACGCAGTGCACAGCGCCTGCGGCGGTGCCGACGTGATCATCGACGGCCTGGGCCAGGCCGCGGCCGCGCAGAACTTTGCCGCGCTGGCGCCGTGTGGCCACTGGATCAGCCTGGGCCAGGCCAGCGGCCCGCTGCAACCCATCAGCCCCGATCTGCTGGTGCAGAAGTCAGCGATGTTCTCGCGCCCGGTGGTGTTTGCGCATCTGGACACGCCGGCAAAATTGGCCGTTGCCAGCCAGCGGCTGTGGGCTGCGCTGGCCGCCGGCCACATCCGCCCACCGCTGATCGAACGCCACACACTGGACGCCGCTGCCGACGCCCATGCGCGGCTGGAATCACGCCAGACCATCGGCGCGCTGGTGTTGGTGGCCTGAACTTTTCGCCCCCATAGGAGCAACCCATGATCCACGGCATGAACCACTTCACCATCACCGCCGAAAGCCGCGAGGCCACGCTGGGCTTCTACTGCGGCCTGCTGGGGCTGGCCGAAGGCCACCGCCCCGACCTGGGCTTCCCCGGTGCCTGGTTGTATGCCGCTGGCAATGCGCAAGCGGTGCTGCACATCTACTGGGACCGGCCGATGCCCAGCATCCGCACCGGCGTGATCGACCACCTGGCGTTCACCGCCAGTGATCTGAAAGCGGTGAAGGCACGCTTCGATGCGGCGGCAGTGAAGTACGACTTGCGCCAGCAAGCGCAGTCAGGCACCTGGCAGCTGTTCAGCTTCGACCCCAATGGCGCCCGGGTGGAGCTGGATTTCGACGCGGCCGAATCGCTGTAGGCCTGTTGCTGGCGCGCCCTTGCGTGCGTTGCCGCACAGACCAGATGATGGGCAGATGCCACCTTCGTGCATGGCAAATCCCTGGCTGAAGAAAAACCCGTTCATGAGCATGTGGCTGAGTGCGGCCAACAAGGTGGCGGGCACGCTGCGCGGCCAGGCCACGGCCGAGGTCAAACGCCAAGTGAAGGCTGCGGTGGCCGAGGCCGCCAAGCCGGCAACGCGGCCCGCCAGCAAACAACGGCCAGCGGCCAAGGCAGCGTCTGCGGCCAGGCGCAAGCCGGCCAGCAAGCGCTGACGCCGGGCGCTGCCGATGCGGGCGCGCAGATTGCCACCGGCACGCGCCGCCTTCCACCCCGAGGACTTGTCGATGAGCCACAGCACACCAGCCAAACACCCCCAGCCGCGCCATGACGTGCCCGATCCTGTCGAGCCGGGTTCCATGCCGGTCGAGCCCGATGAAGGGCCGGTGGCACCCGCCATCCCCGACGACCCCGAGCAGGGCCGCGTGGTGCAGCCCGCAGACTGATCCAGCGCTCAGTTGTCGGGCTTGATCTTGGCGCGCGCCACCACCAGCTTCCAGCGCGCCTGCTCGGCGCTGATGAAGCTGGCGAACTCGGCCGGCGTGCTGCCCACGCCAATGGCTGCGTCATGGCCCAGGCGCTCCAGCAGCGCCGGCTCTTTCATCGCCTTGGCGGCAGCGGCGGCCAGCTTGTCGGCCGCTGGCTGCGGCAGGCTGGCCGGTGCCATCAGGCCGTACCACTGTGTCATCTCGAACTTGGGGTAGCCCTGTTCGGCCACGGTGGGCACGTCGGGCAATTGCGGGATGCGCTGGGTGGTGCCGGTGGCAATGCAGCGCAGCTTGCCGGCCTTGATGAACTGCAGCACCGCTGCAGCGCCCACCGACGCGGCGTCCAGCCGGCCGGCCATCAGGTCGGTCAGCTGCGGGCCGGTGCCACGGTAGGGCACATGGGTGATGAACACCTCGGCCACCATCTTCAGGTACTCCATTGCCAGGTGGCCGGCGCTGCCGTTGCCGGCCGAGCCGTAATTCAGCCGGCCCGGGTTCTTCTTGGCGTGGGCGATGAATTCCTGCAGGTTCTTCACCGGCAGATCGGGGTGCACCAGGTACAGGCTGGGCACCTTGGCCAGCAGCGAGATGGGCCTGAAATCCTTGTTCGCGTCGTAGGGCAGCTTGTCGAAGATGAACGGGTTGACCGCCAGCGTGCCGATGTGGCCCAGGATCAGCGTGTGCTGGTCGTCAGCGCGCGCCACCTCGGCCATTGCCACATTGCCGGCCGCACCCGGCTTGTTGTCGACAAACACCGACTGGCCCAGCAGCTTGGCCAGCTCCACCGCTGCCGAGCGGGCCACGATCTCCGAGCTGCCGCCGGGCGCAAACGGCACCACAAAGCGCAGCGGCTTGTTGGGCCAGGCGGCCTGGGCGGCGGCCAGTCCGGGCAGGGCCAGCGAGACCAGGCTGGCGCTGGCCGCCAGCATCTGGCGGCGTGAAAAGTCTGCACATTGCATGCTTGTCTCCGTGGACATTGAGTTGGGTACGGCAGTCGATGGATGAGCGTAGCGGTGTGCCGCGCTGTGCCGATGCGGGGAACTGCGTAGGGGGCAGGGCGCAGCCAACAGCGCCGCGCCTGGCGCTTGCCTCAGGCCGGCAGGCGGGTGGCGAGCAGTTCGCTGTGGCTGGCGTCGAGCGTGGTCACCGGCCGCAGCGCCAGCAGGGCCTCCAGCGCCATGGTGTCGGTCTGGTTGGGCGCCGTGCCGCGCCGGCCTTCGGCCAGCACCACGCGGGCCAGCACCGCGTCCAGCGCGGTGGCGCTGGGCAGGGCATGCGGCACCAGTTGGCGCAGCAGCATCAGCGTGTCGTCAGTCAGCGGCTGTGCCGGCGCCAGCGCCAGCAGCTCGGCCGCCAGCCGCGCCGCCAGGTGTGGTGCAAAGCCGCGGTCTGGCACGGCGATCTCTTCGCCGGGCTGCAGCAGGCGGTCAGCACCGTTGAGGCGCAGAAAATCCGCCAGCGGCCGCTGGTAGCGCCGGGCCAGCATCGCCAGGGTGTGGTCGGCGTTGGCCCAGGGCGGCCATGCCAGCGCGTCGGCGCGCCGGCCTGGCGTGCCCTGGCCAACCTGGTGCATGCCGGCAAATTCCGGCTGCGCCATGCCATTGCCCAGCCCACGATGGCGTTTGCCCAGGTCGAACGGCTGCCACCAATGCCAGCGCAGCGCATTGATGCGGGCGCTCAGGCGGGCGCAGAAGCGCAAATCCTGCACGTTGTGTGCCGCCAGTTGCGCCAACTGCAGGGCCTTGTCGATCACCGGCAATGCCTGGCCCCCGCTGACCACCCAGGCGGTCTCGGCCAGCGCCATGCAGGCCATCGCCTGGTAGCCGGCAAAGCCCGACTCGGCCAGGTCAGTGGCCACATCCACCAATGCCAACGCCCGGGCGCGGTCGCCCAGCAGCCAGCCCATGGCCTGGGCATGGGCCAGCAATTGGCGCTTGTGGTGGCCCCAGGTGTCGCTGCGTGTGCGGTCACGGCCGTCTTGCATGGCAGCGGCCGCGTGCACCAGCCGGTCGGCCTGCTGCTGCAGCGCCAGCGCGGCCGTGCCGTCGCCTGCGCTGGCACGCAGCGCCTGAACCGCCACCGGCAAGGCCTGCTCGAACTCGACACTGGCGCCACCCAGCGCCGACCCCAGCAGGCTGACCACTGCCTCGCGCAGCCAGGCGCTGGCATCGGGGCGTGGCCAGCACAGCAGGTGGCCCAGCAGCAGCCACAGGCTGGCGTAGCGGTACTCGGCGTAGCTGTAGTTGGTGAAGACGCTCAGGTAGCGCGCCAGCGCGGCCTGCCCCAGCGTGGTGTCGGCGCTGGCAAAGGCCACCAGCCAGGGGCCGTCGATGTTGGCCAGGTAGCGCGTGGTGCTGCCGTTGTCGCCGTCGCCGCCGTCGGCCCGCACCAGGCCACGTGTGGGCATGTCGGGGTTCTGGGCACCGGCGTCGATGCCGGCTTCTTCGATCATCTCGCGGTTGTAGGCGCTGCCGCCCAGGCGCTGCAGCAACTGGGCGATCAACTCGGGCGTGGCGTCGGCCACCGGCACGCTGGCGACGAATGCGGGTGGCGCTTCGCCATGCAGGTCGGCGCGCACCCAGGCCAGCAGGTGGTGCAGCGCCGGCTCGTCGCCCAGGCCGCGCTGCACATCGTCCAGCAGCGCGCGCGCAGCGCCGGCATGCGACGCTGGCGCCAGCCAGGCCAGCACCAGCAGCAGGGCCGCTCGCCAATGGGCGTCGATGGTCTCGACAAACAGCGCGCTGCGCCGGCGTGCAGTGTCCAGGTCACCCTGGCGGGCCAGCGCAAACAGCGGCCCGGGGCTGGCGTGTTCACGGTCGAAGCGCTGCAGCGTATCGGCCGCTGCCACCAGCACGGCGCAGGCACCCGGCGTGGGCACGGCCACGGCGGCATCCAGCGCGCTGGCCAGGGCCGCGCGCAAGGCCGGCAGGTCGGCCAGTGCGGCTTCATGGTGCTGCTGCCAGGCGGCATTGGCGGTGAGCGTGACCAGCTGCTGCGCCGCGCCATGGCGCAGCGCGGCGGGCAGCAGTTGCACCTCGGCAGCGCGGTGGTGGGCCAGCCAGCGCCAGGCAAAACGCTGCTGCGGCGCGGGCTGCCCGCCCCAGCCGGCGGCCAGCGTGGCATGCAGGCCGGCAGGGTCGGCCAGCTTGGCGGCCAGGTAACGCCGCAGCACATCATGCAGGCGCAAGGTTTCGGTGCTGCCGTCGTAGTCGATGATCGACAGCGGGTCCAGCCGCAGCACCACCAGGTCGGTGGCGGCATCGCTGTCCAGGCCAGCGCTGCGCCGCCACAGCGCCGCTGCCTCGGCCAGCGGGATGGCCACGTCGGGCGCAAACACCGCCAGCTCGGCGCAGCGTGCACGCTCTTGCGCATCCAGCAGGTCGAGGCTGGCGTCGATGGTGGCGGCCACTGCCTGGTCACGCTGCTCGGGCTGCTGCCGGGGGTCGAAGGCGACCACGCCCTTGCGCGCCAACTCGGCAGCCACCGCGTCAATGGCTGCTGCGGCCGGCGTGTTCTGCAGCCGGGTGCGGTGCTGCAGCGCACGGTTGGCCAGCTTCAGCAGCACCGGCCAATGGCCCAGCATGGCGGCCAGCGCGTCCAGCCGTGCGTCGGGTGTGGCAGGCAAACCCTGGGCCAGCAGCTGGCGTGATTCACCGGCCTGCATCTCGCGCACGTCCAGCAACTGGGCGCCGGGTGGCAGGGTGAATGGCAAGCGCGTGGTGACCAGCCTGGCGCAGGCGCTGCTGGCGTCGACCAGGTCACGCACACTGGCCTCGTTCCAGACATCGTCGATCATCAACAGCAGGCGCCGCCCGGCCAGCGCCTCTTGCAGTTGCCCGCGCGCGCCGGCCAGCGTGAGGCAGCCGTCGGCCTGGCCTGTCAGCGCCACCACCAGGTCGGTGATCTGGGCATGGGCGTCGGGCGGGTTCTTGCCCACCGGCACCCACAGCATGCCGTCGCGGCAGGCGCTGCGCACGGCGGCGTCGGCACACAGCAGGCGCGCCAGCGTGGTCTTGCCGGCGCCGCCAAAGCCGTGCAGGCCGATGGTGGTGGGGCGCAGCCCGCCCTGGGGGTCCAGCAGCAATTGCTTGAGCATGGCCAGCTCGGCGCGTGGCACATGCTGGGCATCGGGCGCCGGTGCCTGCATCGGCCGCAGCATCGGCCGCGCCTCGGGCGTGAAGCGGATGAAGCCTTCAGCGGCCAGCTTGTCGAGCTGCTCGCTGAAGTGGCCGGTCAGGCGGTCGGTGTTGTGGTAATTGGTCTTGTAGTGCAGCAACGCGTCGAGCCGGTCTTCAAAGGCCCGCAGGCTCTGGCGGTCGGCATCGCCGCTGGCGCCAGGCGCGGCGGCGGGTGTCGGCGCGGCCTTGAAATACACCAGGATGAACGGCTTCTGGGTGGCCTGGAACTGGCCCACCGCCGTCTCGAACTCTTCGGCCGTGAAGCGGCCCATCTTGGTCCAGAACAGCAGCACGAACAGGTCACATTGCCGCAACTCGGCGTTGTAGTCTTCCTGCAGCCCTTTGGTCGACAGCACGTCGAGAAAGTCTTCCCACAGCACCAGTTCAAGAAACACGCCCTTGCCGACCCAGGCCTTGTTCTTGCGGTTGATGAGGATCTCGAACGCCTGGCGGTCGTCGACCAGCTCAGCCGACGAGGCGAGGAACACCTTGAAACGCTGGACCATGGCGGTCTCCCAGATTGCTGTGGCGGCTGCGGCCCATCGTAGGCCGCCGCGTGGCCGGCCGTCATCATCGACAACGCGCACGCGGCGCCAGTGCAGGCCGCCACGCCGCGCCGCAGCGCGCCGTGACAATGCAGCGTGTCCGACAAGCCCGCATCGCAAACCGCATTCGACCAGGCCCGCGCCGCGTTCTCGGCCGGCCTGGCCTGCCACCAGGCGGGTGATTTCAGCCAGGCCGTTCTGCACTACCAGGCCTCACTGCGCCTGCTGCCGGGCCGGCCATCGACGCTGACCAACCTGGCCGCCAGCCAGCTGCAGCTGGGCCAGCCGGCCGCCGCACTGGCCAGCGCCGACGCTGCCTTGGCCGCCGAGCCAGACAGCGCCGATGCCCTGCTGCACCGCGCCACCGCGCTGGCGCAACTGGGCCGGGCCGAGCAGGCGTTGGCCGAATTCGAGCGCCTGACCACACTCGCCCCCGGGCACCCACTGGCCTGGAGCCACCGCGGCAACCTGCTGCGTGAGCTGCAGCGCTACGACGAAGCCACCAGCGTGCTGCGCGAGGCCATGCGTCTGGGTGCTGACGCCGAGCTGCACCGCTGGTACCTGGCCGGCCTGGGCGACGGCAGCCCACCGCCCGCGCCGCCACGGCGTTATGTCGAGCGCCTGTTCGACGGCTATGCCGACGACTTCGACGCCCACTTGCTGGGCCCGCTGGGCTACTGCGCCCACCATGAACTGGTGGCGCGCGTGCGGCGCTGTGCCGACGGGTCGCAGCCGTTCCGCTCGGTGCTGGACCTGGGCTGCGGCACGGGGCTGTGCGGGCCGCTGCTGCGGCCGTTGCTGCAAGCGCCGGACGGCCGATTGACGGGCATCGACCTGTCGGCGGCCATGCTCGGCCATGCGCGTGCCTGTGGCGCCTACCACCGGCTGGAACAGGCCGACGCGGTGCAGTTTCTCGCCACCAGCGCCGAGCCCTTCGACCTGGTGATGGCGGCCGATGTGCTGATCTACCTGGGCGACCCGGCGCCACTGTTTGCCGCTGCCGCGCGGGCGATGCGCCATGGTCTGCTGGCGTTCACGGCCGAGGCCACGCCAGACGCCGACGCCGGCGGCCCGGCGGCTGGCTGGCAATTGCTGCCCAGCTTGCGCTACGCCCATGCCCGGGCGCACCTGCTGCAATTGGCGTTGGCGTTTGGCTTCGAGCCGCTGCTGGCCGAGCTGGCACCGGTGCGCAGCGACCAGGGGCGGCCGGTGGATGGTCTGTATCTGGTCTTGCGCCGCGCGGCGGGCGACCCGCCTGGCCTCGGATCCGCAGCCGCCTGAGCCCGGCGCCGGCCCGCTGTTCCTGCGGCCGTTTTCTCATGGACTGGCGAATCAACCACACATGGCTTGGTGAATGCATCACCAAGGTCCATCAAACTTGCTGAGCACGCACAGTTCAGGCGTTACTTTCGAGCCTCAACAGAATTGTCAGCAAGACGCTCCAACGCTCCACTGCCCAGTGGACAGCGGCTTGCCGATCACTGCGCAGAATCGCTCTCGCACCGTGACCCGGGCCAGCTGCCAGGCCCCGCACCCCACCGAAAGCCAGACCATGCACAGCGCCACACCCACCCACAAAAGCCGCGCCGAGATCAGCGCCTGGCTGGCCCGCCATGTGCTGGACCAGCAGCAGCGGGTGTGGGCTGGCCAGCGCACGGTGCTGGCTGACTTCGGCATCGATTCACTGTCTGCGGTGGAGTTGCTGTGCGCGCTGGACCGCTGGCTGGGCGTGGCCGTGCCGGCCGACCTGCTGGCCGATGTGGCCCACACCGATGCGCTGATCGACGCCATCGAAGCCTTGCAGAACTTGCCCGCGCTGCCAACAGACCAGATGAGCGACTACGCACGCTGCGTCAACCCTTACTTGGCGGCCAAGCTGGCGCAGCTGAAGATCGACCGCCGCTTCATCCGCGCCGACGGCGCCTGGTTGTTTGACAGCGACGGGCACCGCTGTCTGGACTTCATGTCGCAATACGGCGCGCTGCCGTTCGGCCACCACCCGGTGCAGATCTGGCAGGCCTTGCAGGGCTTGCGCGAGGATGCCGAGCCGGTGTTCTGCCAGCCATCGCTGGC
>JANNMP010000342.1:0-10545 GCA_031398015.1 Burkholderiaceae bacterium | reverse complement strand
GGTGCTGCCGGGCAACAACGCCTTCTTCGCGCCGCCGCTGCTGCTCAAGCGCACGATGGTCTACGGCGACCACAGCCTCGACGACTTCAACGCGCGGCTGAACGGCCGGCAGTGGCCGCCATGGCCTTGATGGCCGCCATGGCAATGATGCAGGCCGGCGCGCTCTGCGCCACCGCTGCGCTGGTGCTGGCAGCCGGCTGCGCCAGCCCGCCAGAGCCAGCACCGCCCTTGCCAGCGCCCACCCTGCCCTCGCCGCCCACACCAAGCCGGGCCGCGCCCAGGGCGGCAGCCGAATCCCCGCTCGCCGACTTCACCCGGGACCAGCGCGAGGCCGCCCGCCTGGCCGTGCGTCAGGGGCGCTGGGCCGATGCGCTATGGGCCTGGGAGGTGGTGCTGGCGCTCGAGCCGCAGGACGCCGAGGCACTGGCACAGCGTGCCGCAGCGCAGGCCGCAGCTGCGGCTGCTGTCGCCGACCGCCTGCCACGGGCCCAGATGGCACAGCAGCGTGGCCAGTGGGAGACCGCAGCGCGGCTGTATCTGGAGGTGCTGGCCATCGATCCGTCGCAATCGCCGGCCGCCGATGCGCTGCGTGAGATCGAGCGCTCGCGCATGCGGCGGCTGGCCATGGCCGGCCTGCGTGATGGCCAGGCCACACCGGCAGCGGCCACTGCCGGCCGGGCCCACCGCGCCGCTGCAACACCAGCGCCGCCCGCGGTGGCGCCGGCGTCGCACAACAACGATGCCGAGCACGCCAGCATGCTCGCGTCACAAGGTGACATCGATGCGGCAATCGCCTTGCTGCGACCGCAGGCCAGCGCACCGGGCGCGGCGCCGCAGACACGCCGCTTGCTCGCCAGCTTCTATTTTCGCCAGGCCAGCCGGCTGGAGCTGAACGACCGCGCGGCAGCTGTGCATGCACTCGTGCAAGGGCTGGTGCTCGATCCGGGCCACCGCGTGGCCGCTGCCCGGCTGAGGCTGCTGCGGCCTGCGCCGGCGGGCAGCCTGCCAGCGCCTGCGGCGCTGCAACCGCTGCCCTCACGGCCATCACAACGCTGAGGGCATCAGCACTGCTTCGGCGTCAGGCGTGAATGCAGTTCGACCGCCCGGGTGCGCTCGAGCTGGGCAGCCTGCTGGTCGGCGTCGAGCTTGAGCACGGCGTCGTAGAGCTTGATGGCCCCGCACAGGTCCTGGCTCTTCACCGCCGCCCGCGCCTTGCCGAGCAGGCCGCTCAACTCGCGCTTGCGGGCGGCGGCGGCCGCCTGCTCGTCGGCAAGGCGCTTCTTCTCGATGGCCGCCCGGTCGTCGGCCAGCTTCTTCTCGTTGGCGGCCTTGGTCTCCTCCGGCGTGGGGCCGGCGCCGGCCGGGGGCTCGCGCACAGGCGCCGTGGCGGTGCCAGCACCAGTGGCGGTGCCAGCGGCAGCCGGCGCTGCGGCCGGCGTCAAGCGCTTGCTGCCAGGCACCTGGATCAATTGACCGACCTTCAGGTCACCCGGCACCTTCAGACCGTTGTAGCGCGCCAGCCCATAAAACTGGTCACGGTCGGCCAGGGCGCGCTGCGCGATGAGCGCCAGTGTGTCGCCCGCCATCACCCTGTAGGGTTGCGACACACGGCCATAGAGCGACTTGGGATCTTCGCGGATCTGGCGCAGGAAGCCCGCTGCGGCCTTGTTCTCGGGCTCGGCCTCCAGCACCCGCTTCAATTCCGCCAGGGCCGGCTCCTCGGCGCCCTGGTCGAGGTGCAGGCGCACCTGTTCCAGCGCATGGCGCACATCGACCCGTGGCGCGGGTGGCAGCGGCGGCGGCGGCGTGGCCGCGGCCGCTGGTGGCGCCTCGGGCAACGGCGCGGGCGCCTGGGCGGTGATCGGCGGCGAGGTGCGCTCTGCAGACACCGGTTTGACTGGATCAACCGCAGCACATGCAGACAACACCAGGGCCATGCACAAGCCCACGTTGCACCGCCATGCGATGACACGCTGGTAGGCCGGATCGTCTTTCACACCGGCATTGTGAGGCTTGGCTCCGCTTGCGCGACCCCAGACTTGGGTACGCCGACGCGGGTTCAACGCAGCGCCAGTCACAGCGTCGGTCACAGGTGACTTTGGGCCCTTGGCGCCTGCACTGCCCGGCACCATGCTCGCTGCCAATCCCGGGTTCTGCTGCGCCATGTCCACCACCTCGGCCTCTGCGCCCACGCCGGCCTTCGCCAGGCCGATCATCGGCGTGGTCGTGCAGCAGCATGCCGAAGAATCAGCCCTGCTGCGCCATGTGCGCAGCGTGCTGGTGCGCGCACCGCATGTGGCGCTGCTGCAGCTCGGCCGCCTCGACGAACGCATCGCCGCCCACCTCGATGGCCTGGCCGTGGCCGGCGCGGCGGGCACGGCGCTGTGTGTGCAGGCCCTGGACCGGCCAGGCGCCGGCGAGGTCTTTGCGGTCGCGGTGCGGGCACTGCAATGCCATGACGACAAGCTGTTTGCCCATGTGCTCGCACTGGTGCCGGCACTGCCCGACGCCGCACGCGGCGTGGCCAGCGCACTTGGCTGGGTCAGCGCGCGCGATCTGCAGGGCGTGGTGCGGCGGCTGCTGGCATCGGCGCAGCCGCATCAGCGCGCGCTCGGGCTGAGCTGCTGCCGCATGCACCAGGTCGACCCCGGGCCGGCGCTGGCGCTGGCGCTTGCCGACGCTGCACCCGAGGTGCGTGTGTCTGCCATGCGCGCCAGCGCCGCGCTGGCGCGCACCGACTTGCTCGCTGCGCTGCGCCGCGCCATGGCCGACGACCACCCCGAGATCGTCTTCCACGCCGCCAGCGCGGCCTGCCTGCTGGGTGACAGGCAGTCGTCGCTGCGGGTGCTGACGGTGGCTGCGCTGCAGGACTCGCCGTGGGCCCGGCACGCGCTGTCGCTGGTGATGGCTGCCAGCCCGTTCGAGCCGGCCCGCGACCTGGCGCGCAGCCTGTCGAAGGCCGCGCAGGCGCTGCCGGCCGATGCACAGCGGCGCCGGCGCCTGGTGCGTGCGCTGGGCCTGCTGGGCGACGCACGTTTTGTGCCCTGGCTCATCGCGTGCATGGCCGAACCGGCGCTGGCACGCCTGGCTGGCGAGTCCTTCAGCTGGATCACGGGCGCCGACCTGGCCCGGCTGGACCTCGAGACCTTGTCCCACCCCGCGCTGCCAGAGACCCCGTCCGACGACCCGGCCGACGACGACGTCGGCCTCGACGAGGACGACAGCCTGCCCTGGCCCGACGCCGTCAAGACGCAGGCCTGGTGGGCCAGGCAAGCGGGCATGCAGGGCGCGGCGGCAGCCGGCCAGCGCCTGTTTGACGGCGAGCCCGTGGCCATCGGTGCGGCCCTGCGGGTGCTGCGCGATGGCACCCAGCGGCGGCGTGCACAGGCCGCACTGCTGGCCTGCACGCTGCAGCCCGGCCGGATGCTGTTTCCGGTGGCGGCGCCGGCAGCACGGCAACGGCGCTGGCTGCGCACGCTGCGCTGACAGGCTGCGTGCAGCCTGCACATCGACCGAGCACGCAGACCGAGCACATCGACCGCGCACATGGACCCCGCCCTGCTGTTCCCGTGGCTTGCCACGGCACTCGCCGCCGCTGGCCTGTGGCGTTGGTGGCGCAGCGGCCGGCTGCAGGGTGCGGCCGGCACCTGGCTGCTGATGGCGCTGATCTTCGCGGCCGTCGCGGCCTGGTTGCGCTGGAACAACCACTGAGCGCCAGCGCGATCAGCGTGACTTTGGTGTGTTGCCTTGGCTCTGCCTGCATCCGAGCATGGGCCCGGCCTGCCCAAGCCCGCTCGCCCGGGCCCCATCCATGAACCTCACGCTGGTGGCTGTGTCACTCAACGACCAGCCCTTGTCGCAGCCGATCACCGCGGTCTTCGATGCGCGTGGCGGCACCATCGGCCGTGCCGACCACAACACCATGGCCCTGCCCGATCCGCAGCGCCACATCTCGCGCCTGCAGGCCGAGATCGTGGCGCATGGCGAGTCGTTCCTGATCCGCAACGTGGGCGCAGCCAATCCCATCACCGTGCAGGGCCGCGCGCTGGCCGACGGTGACACTGCGGCATTGGCGCAAGACGCGCAGGTGCGCATCGGGGGCTATCTGCTGCAGGTCCGCGTCAGCGAGGCCTCGCCATCGACGGTGACGGTGCACCCACACCGACCCGAGGCCTGGGCCCCATCGGCCCCATCGGCCCCATCAGTCCCAGCGGCCACCCCGGCCCCCGCCATTGCAGCGCCGTTGACGCCGGGCTTGGCCAGCGCCGCAGGACAGCGTGCACCGACACCCGACGACCCCTTTGCCGATCTGATCGAGCCATCGGCCGCCGCTGCGGCGGGCCAGCCGTTTGCGGATCTGCTGGGCCCATCGGCCCTTCACGGCGCGTCCGCAGCGGCCCCTTTTGCCGACCTGATGGCCGATCTGATGGCCGACCTGGTGCCGGTGCCGGCAGGCATTGAACCGCAGTCGGCTGCGGTGGCCAGACCGGCCGCAGCCCCAGCGCGGCTGCCGGACGACTTCGACCCCTTCGCCAGCCCGGCGCAGGCGCCGCCCGCCACAGCAGCAGCCGCCGCCACCGACCCATTCACCGATTTGCTGTCAGCCTCGGCCGAGGCGTCCATCGACCAGCTGTTCGGGCTGGGTGCCGCCGGTGCTGCGGACCCGTTGTCCAGCTTCCTCGCCGGGTCTGCACCCGCCGCGCCGTCCACGGCAGGCAGCGCGGCGGCGGGCCTGTCGACCGACCCGCTGGTGTTGTTCGGCAATGCGCCGGGCGGGCCCGCGCCAGCGGTGGTGATGGCGCAGGCCGACAACCTCTCGGCGCTGCATGCGGCCTATGCACCACCCCGGCCAGTGCCAGCGCCGCACACTGCGGCGCCCATGGCCACGGCCACCCCGGCGCCAGCGGCACTGCCCGCAACGCCACCCGCACTGTCTGCGGCAGCACCCGACAGCGCCGCGCTGTGGGCTGCCTTCTGTGCCGGCGCCGGCATTCCAGCGCTGGCAAGCGCCGGCACGCCCGAGCAGCAGATGCAGAGGCTGGGCCACATCCTGCGCAGCGCGGTCGAGGGCCTGCTGCAGTTGATGGCGGTGCGTGCCAGCACCAAGCACGAGCTGCGCGCCGGTGTCACGGTGATCCAGCAGCGCAACAACAACCCGCTGAAGTTCTCGCCCGATGCCGGCGCCGCGCTGACGCAGTTGCTGCAGCCACCGCTGCGCGGTTTTCTCGACGGGCCCGCTGCGATGGACGATGCCATGCACGACCTGGTCGGCCATTCGATCGGCACCGTGGCCGGCCTGCGTGCGGCGGTCGACGGCATGCTCGACCGCTTTGCGCCGCAGGCGCTGGAGGCCAAGCTGACGGGACACTCGGTCTTCGACACGCTGCTGCCCGGCACGCGCAAGGCCCGGCTCTGGGACCTGTACCTGGCCCACCACCGGTCGATCCACGACGAGGCCCAGGAGGACTTCCACACCCTGTTCGGCAAGGCCTTTCTGGCCGCATACGAGCAGCAGATCGAGCGCCTGGAACGCGGTGCGGCGCAGCGATGATGCAGATCCGCATCGCCGCCTGCAGCGAGCAGGGCGCGCGCCGGCACAACGAAGACGCGCTGGCCTGGGGCCAGGCACGCAACGGTCACTATGCCGTGCTGGCCGACGGTGCCGGCGGCCACCGCCGAGGGGCCGAGGCCGCCCAGCGCGCCGTGGCCTGCATCGACCGCCTGCTGCGCGACGACGCGGTGGCGTTCTCGCCCGTCAACCTGTCGCAGATGGTGCATCTGGCGCATTCGGAGCTGCTGCACCACCAGGACGGTGGCCATGCCGATGCCCGCATGCACTGCACCATCGTCGTGCTGTGGATCGATCCGGCCGTGGGCCATGTGCTGTGGACGCATGTTGGCGATTCGCGCCTGTACCGCTTCCGCCATGCCAGGGCCGATGTGATCACCGCCGACGACAGCGTGGTGCAACGTTTGCTGCAGGCCGGGCTGATCCAGCCGGACCAGGTGCAGAACCATCCGCAGAAGAACCAGCTGCTGGCGGCGCTGGGCATGGAGGGTGACGTCGACCCGCACACGGTGGTGCGGCCGGTCGAGCTGTGCGAGGGCGACGCCTTCTTGCTGTGCTCGGACGGCTGGTGGGACGGCCTGGCGCCCGACGCCCTGGCCCAAAGCCTGGCCCGCGCCATCGACCCGGCGCAGTGGCTGGGCGAGATGCGCCAACAGGTGCTGGCGTTGGCCCGGCCACGGCAGGACAACTTCAGCGCCATCGTGGTGTGGGTGGGCGACCCGGGCGAGGTCACGCAAGCCGACGCCGACGACACCATGCCGCGTGCCAGCGCGCGCCGCTGATCACCATGCCGCGTGCCGGCGCACGCCGCTGATCACCATTGCCCGCTCAGCAACTGGGCAAAGGCCTCGGGCGGCGGCAGGCCCGCGCAGATGGTGCAACTGCCCTCGGCCGCGCCGCTGCGCAGCGGCCACCACAGGCAGGACTGCAGCAGCGTGCCCAGCCAGGCGGCGGCGGCCAGCTCCTGCGCCGCATCGGCCGGTGTGGCCCCTGGTGGCAGCAGACAGCGCTGCCTGCCTGCCACCGGCTGGGGCTGCAGCCGGCCCGGTGGTGCGGCACGCGGCCAGGGTGGCAAGCCAGCCAGCGTTTCTTCGAAGCCCTGCAGACTGGCGCCGTCGGCCAGGGTGCCCAGGCCGGCGTGTGCCACGCGCGCCCACCACAGCTCAAGATGGTCCAGTGCAATGCGGTCGGCCGGCGGCTGCTGGCGCGGCTGGGCGATGAGCAGCGGAAAGTAGCGCCCCACGCTGTCGCAGCTGGGCACCAGCACGCCAAACCACCAACGGCCGTCGACCAGCCCAGGGCCCCAGGCAAAGCACCACACCGGGGCCGCCAGATAGGCCGCCAACCACTGCGCGCCCAAGTCTTGCTGGCTGGCCCGCAGGCCAGCACTGAGCCAGCGGTCACAGGCCTGGACCCAGGCGGCGTCGAGCCGGCGCGATGCAAAGTCGCCCAGCACGCTCAGCTTGCCGTACCAGCCGGGCCTGTCATCGGGCGCCATGTGCCGTGGCCGCGCTCACAGCCCGTTCGGGCACGAGAACTGCTGCAACTCGTTGAGCCGGAACGGGTTGCGCACACTCGCCGTGGTGACGTCGAAATGGGCCTTGCGGCCGTCGATGTCGAAGCTGGCGCGGAACTTCTCCGGCGTCGCACCGGGCGTGATGCTCACCCGCTCGAAGAGGCGGAACAGTGCCCAGGGGCCGTCATTGAGCATGCCGGTGCTGCCGGCCGGCTGCACCATCAGCCGCACCACGCCCGAGCCACGCGGGCCCGGCCAGTTCACCGGCTGGGGGATCTGGGGCCCATGGTCGTAGCGCACGGTCTGGCCGTCGACATCGAGCGTGAAGACCTGCAGCTGGCTGTCCATCTCCACCGGCTTGAAGACCAGCCTGGCCGATGGCCCGGCGCCGCCGGCAAAGAAGGCTTCGCGGATCGCGGCCGCGCGCTGGAACTGCGGCAGCGTGCCCTGGTCGGTGCCCAGCGGCGTGCCATCGACCGGGCGAAAGCCCCAGGGCCGCGTGCTGGTGTCGATGTAGGGGGCCAGCTTCTGCTGCATCTGCTCGAACTTGCCGCCCGGGCCGAACAGCGCGGCAAAGTCTGCCGGCGTGACCTCGCGCGCGGCGCCGCGGTCGAAGGGGTAGCGCCCGGCAGTGGCCTGCTGGCAGAACTCGCCCACTTGCGAACGCACCTCGCGCGACAGGCTGTCGCGCAGCTGCAATTGGGCCAGGCGGGCGCCAGCCGATGCCAGCGCGTCCATCAGCGAGCGCACCGGCTCGGGCGCGTTGGCGGCCTCGGCCTTCATCTGGTTGGGCAGCGGCGTGGGCTGGGGCATGCCGCCGCCCTTGAGCGCGGTCTCGGTGGCCGTGAGCAGCACCTGCAGCTCGCCCAGCCGTGCCACCACGGCGTCGATCGGCGCCTTGCCGCCCTCGGGCGCCGTCACCATGCGGCGCAAGGCCACGAACTCGTCGTCGACGATGCTCTCGATGCGCTCACCGGGTGCACCCTGGCTGGACTTGGCGCCGATGCTGCCGAAGACCTTGCCCTTGACCGCCGCCAGCGTGCCTTGGGCCTGCTGCGTCGCGCGCTCGACCGCGCCCTGGCCGCCCAGCAGCGTGGTCTCGCGCGAGATCGCCTTCAGCAGCAGCGGCAGCGGCGAGTCGAAGGCGGCCAAGAAGCGGGTGCGCTCGATGACCTGGGCGATGTTGGCCGGTGGCAGCATGCGCACGTCGGCGATGAAGTCCTTCCAGGTGTCCCTGTAGTCGCTGAGGTAGAGGCGCCGCACATCGTTGATGAGCTTGTCCGACGCGGTGGCCGCCAGTGCACCGCTGGCCTCGGTGGCTGCCAGCCCCAGCACCCAGGGCTGCTCGTCGGCCAGCTGGCGTGCGGCGTCGCTGACCTGCGACTGGAAGCCCTCGTGGTAGCCCTTGTAGGTGAACAGCCCCGGCACGCCGCGTGTCAGCGGCTTGCCACTGGGCCGCATGAAGACCAGGGCCGCATTGCTGCCAGCGGCCTTGGCCAGCGTGAACTCCGCAAAGCCCTCGCCCAGCCCACGCTGGCGCAGCCGGGTGTAGACCCGCTGCGGCAGCGCCACGGCCGCCAGCTGCGCACGCGCCGCATCGGTCAGCGCCTGGTCGATGGGCAGCGGCGACACGGCCTTGCCCTGCGCCAGCAAGGCATCGAGGTGCTGGCCCAGCGCGTCGCGCTGGCCGGGGGCCAGGCTGCGGCCGAGCTGCAGGTCCCAGTCGGACTCGACCTGCGCCTTCAGCGCGGCGGCGTCGAAGTGCGCCAGGTCGTAGAGCATGCGGTAGGTCTTGAGCGCCTCGTACTGGCTGTCGGCCAGGCCACCCAGGCGCAGCTGGTCTTCAAAGCGCAAGGCCAGGCGCGGCAGCATGGCCTCGCGCAGCATCAGTTCATAAGCGGTGCGTGCCGCGCCGTCGAGCTTGCGGCCCTGGTAGAGGCCGAAGCCCAGCGACCAGGGCACGGCGTCGCCGACACCGCTGCCCGCGCGTGCCAGGCCGCGTGTGGCCTGCATCGCCGGCAGCAGCGGCAACAGGTCGGCGCTGGCCCGGTTGGGGGCCTCCTGCACCTGGCGCTGCACCTCGGTGGCGCGCGCCGCCACGGTGGCGATGTAGGCGCTGTTCTGGCGCCAGCTGGTCCACCAGGCGGCCACCAGCACCACGCTGAGCAGGCCCAGCGCGCCGTAGCCGGCGGCCACGGCCAGGCCGCGCCTGCGCTCCCAGCCGCGGTTGGTGCCGGCCAGGCCCTGCTCGGCGAACACCACCTCGCTGAGCAGGCGCTCCAGAAAGTAACTGCGGCCGCTGGCGCGCAGCGGTGGCAGCACCGCCTGCTCCAGCTGCCAGCGGCGCGCCACCGCGCCCAGCACCCGGTCGATCGGTGTGCCCTCCTGTGTGCCGCTGACAAAGTAGACCCCACGCAGCAGCGGGTCGGCCTCGAACGGCGACGGCGCGAAGACCTGCTGCACAAAATCTGCCAGCGGCGCACGCAGGCTGGCGAACTGGTTGGCGAAGCCATAGATGCGCACGCGGCGCGGTGCATCGGTCTCGGCCTGCAGGCGGTCGATCAGGCCTTGGTCGATGCGTGCCAGCAGGGCGTCGAACTCGGTGGGCAGGGCTTGCTGGAAGGATTGCGCCTGCAAGTCGAAGGTGAAGCCCCAGGGCGTGGCACGCTGCGCCTTGTCCAGCGCGGCAAAGGTCTCGGTGAAGCCGGCCATCAGGTCGCACTTGGTGACCAGCAGGTACACCGGCAGGCGGATGCCCAGCCGCTGATGCAGCTCTTGCACCCGCGCGCGCACGGTCTGCGCGTGGCGCAGCCGCTCGGGCCCGCGCCGGGCCAGCAGGTCGGGCACCGACACCGTCACCAGCACGCCGTTCAAAGGCTGGCGCGGGCGCGAGGTCTTCAGCAGCGCCAGGAAGCCGCCCCAGGTGGCCCGGTCGTTGGCCTGGTCGCTGTCCTGGGTGGTGAAGCGCCCGGCGGTGTCGATCAGCACGGCGTGGTCGGTGAACCACCAGTCGCAGTCACGTGTGCCACCAACGCCACGCACGGCCTGGTCGCCCATCTGCGCCGACAGCGGGAACTGCAGGCCGGCGTTGCGCAGCGCGGTGGTCTTGCCGGTGCCCGGCGCGCCGATGATCAGGTACCACGGCAGTTCATAGAGGTAGCGCCCCGACAGCCGCTGCTGCAGCCGCTGCCACAGCCCGCGCGCACCACGCGCCGATGCGGCAAAGCGCGCATTGCGCAAGATCGCCAGCGCGGCCTCGAAGCGCTGGCGCACGGTGGCCAGGTCGGCACTCTCGCTGGCTGCCGCAGGCCCGCTGGGGGCGGCCAGCAATTGCGCCACGACCTGCGCATTGCCATGCCGGGCGCGCCAGGCGCGCCAGGCCAGCGTGGCCGCCAGCAGGCCGACGATGCTGCCGCAGCCGATCCAGCGCGCCGCCTCGCTGTCCAGCGGCCGCCATTCG
>JANNMP010000338.1:0-2264 GCA_031398015.1 Burkholderiaceae bacterium | reverse complement strand
CGCCACAACCGGCGCGGAACGCGGGGCTGGCAGCGGGACCGGGGCGGGGCTGACCCGGCGCCGGTTTCGCTGCCGCCCGATCCACCGGCACCGCCCCAGCCCGCCGTGCGCCTCGATGCGCCGAGCACGGGGGGCAAGGGTGACGGCGTGGAGATCGTGATCGACGAGCGCGGCGTGCGCATCACGCCGCGCGCCAAGGGCGCGGCCTCGGCGGCATCGGCAGCCGATGCCGCTGCCAGCGCGGCCAACACCCCCAAGCCGCTGGTGGACATCAAGCTGCCACCCGGCGCCACCAGCGACGCGGTGCGCGAGGCGGTGAACGACGCCCGCCAAGCCATCGAGCAAGCGCTGGAAGACGCCCGCGCCGAGGCCGAGACGGCGCGCGAGACAGCGCAGCAAGCCGGCAAGGATGCCGCCCGCGCCGCGCGCAGCGCCGCTGACGAAGCGCGCCGCAGCCGCAAATCGGTGGAGGTGCACGAGGTCAGCGTGGGTGAATTCCTGCCCACCCTGGCCATGCTGTGGATCGTGGCCTCGCTGATCATCAAGATCACCTACCGGCGCCAGATCCAGGCCGAGGCCCAGGCCGCGCAGGCGGTGGAAACGGCCGAGGCCGAATCATTGAAACGCCAGGTGGTGGAGGCGCGCATGGCAGCCATGCAGGCCCAGGTGGAGCCGCACTTCCTGTTCAACACGCTGGCCAGCATCGACCACCTGATCGAGGTCGACCCCAAGCGCGCAAGCCTGATGCAGAAGAACCTGATCGCGCTGCTGCGCGCCAGCATGCCCACCATGCGCGAGACCAGCGCCGATGGCGCCCAGGGTGGCCGCGCACGTGACCTGGGGCGTGAGCTGGCAGTGATCCGGCCCTACCTGGAAATCTTGAAAGTGCGCATGGAAGAACGCCTGGCCACCGAGATCGACGTGCCCGAGGGCCTGCTGTCGGCCGAGTTTCCAGCCATGATGGTGCAGACACTGGTGGAAAACGCGATCAAGCATGGCCTGGAGCCCAAGCCAGAGGGCGGCCGCCTGAGCGTGCGCGCCGAAATCGTGCACGGCAAGCTGGCCGTCACCGTGGCCGACACCGGGCTGGGTTTTGGCCGCGCCGCGACATCCGCAAAGACAGCCGGCACCGGCGTGGGCCTGGCCAACATCCGCGAGCGCCTGCAATTGCTGTACGGCCCCAAGGCCAGCCTGACGATCACCGAGAACCCCGGCGGTGGCACCCGGGTGACGCTGGCCGTGCCCTACAAACCGCTGGAGGGGGTTTGACCATGCGCCTGGTGAAGCGCCAACGCCCACCACGCATGTTGCTGCTGGCCTTGCTGGCTGCCGTGGCGGCGCCGCCGGCAGCCCTGCTGCTGCTGGCGGGGTTGCTGCTGTTGCCACTGGGGCGCATTGCGCTGCTGCAGCGCCCGCTGCTGCGCCCGCCGCAACGCTGGCTGGTGGGCTGAATGCAGTGGGTTGAATGCTTCCACCGCGTCTCATTGGCCACCGCACTGGCGCTGCGCTGAACACGCTTTGCCCAAACCAACCATGACCATCCCCAGCACCCTCCCGGCGTCCGCAGCCAAACCAGCGCCGGTGCGCGCCGTGATCGCCGATGACGAACGCCTGATGCGTGAGCAATTGCGCGCCCGCCTGGCCGAGGTGTGGCCCGAGCTGCAGATCGTGGCCGAGGCCCGCAACGGCCTGGAGGCAGTGCAGCTGGTCGAGCAGCACCGGCCCGAGCTGGTGTTTCTCGACATCCGCATGCCCGGGCTGACCGGCGTGGACGCGGCGCGCCAGATCGCCCAGATGGACGTGGGCGACGATGCGCATCTGCCCGAGATCGTGTTCATCACCGCCTATGACCAGTACGCGGTGCAAGCCTTCGAGCAGGGCGTGTGCGACTACGTGCTCAAACCCGCCGAGCGCGAGCGCCTGCAAGTGACGGCCCAGCGCATCCGCGCCCGCCTCGCCCAGCGCGATGCAGCGCCGGGCGATGCTGCGGCCGAACGCTCAGCCGGCCCGCTGCCCGGCCCGACGCCGCCGCTGCAGCAACTGCTGCACACGCTGGCGGCGCAGCTCAACCCCGGCGCCGCGCCGCGCTACCTGGACTGGGTGCAGGCCAGCGTGGGCCCCGGCATCCAGATGATCCCGGTGGCCGAGGTGCTGTTCTTCATCAGCGACGAAAAATACACCCGGGTGCAGACACCGACCACCGAGGCATTGATCCGCAAGCCGATCAAGGAGCTGATCGACGAACTGGACCCGGCCGTGTTCTG
>JANNMP010000296.1:0-4294 GCA_031398015.1 Burkholderiaceae bacterium | reverse complement strand
GCCGCGCCCGTGGGTGGTGCGAATGTTGCTAACCTGCCCGGGCCAGGAGCCTCTTCCCCATGAAACCCACCTTCGACGAAATGCAGGCCAGCGCTGGCGCTGTGCGGGCGCATTACAGCGGCTTTGACCGCTGGCTGCAGCAGCAGCCACGCGAGCTGATGGCCGCGCGCCGTGACGAAGCCGAGATGATCTTCCGCCGTGTCGGCATCACCTTCGCCGTCTACGGCGCCAAGGACGAAGACGGCGCCGGCACCGAGCGGCTGATCCCTTTCGATGTGATCCCGCGCATCATCCCCAGCGACGAATGGGCACGCATGCAGGCCGGCCTGGCGCAGCGGGTCGCGGCACTGAACCGCTTTCTGCATGATGTCTACCACGATCAGGAGATCCTGAAAGCCGGCATCGTGCCAACGCAGCAGGTGCTGCAGAACGCCCAGTTCCGCCCCGAGATGATGGGTGTGGACCTGCCGGGCCACATCTACTCGCACATTGCCGGCATCGACATCGTGCGCGCCGCGCAGCCCGACGGCAGCGGCACCTACTACGTGCTGGAAGACAACCTGCGTGTGCCCAGCGGCGTGAGCTACATGCTGGAGAACCGCAAGATGATGATGCGGCTGTTCCCCGAGCTGTTTGCCCAGCACCGGGTGGCACCGGTGGCGCACTACCCTGATTTGCTGTTGGAAACCCTGCGCGCGGTGGCGCCGCCCTCGGTCAACGAGCCCACCGTGGTGGTGCTGACACCGGGCATGTACAACAGTGCCTACTTCGAGCATGCCTTCCTGGCTCAGCAGATGGGCGTGGAACTGGTCGAAGGCCAGGACCTGTTCGTCAAGGACAACTTTGTCTACATGCGCACCACCCAGGGCCCGCGCCGGGTGGACGTGGTCTACCGCCGGGTGGATGACGATTTTCTCGACCCCACGGCCTTTCGCGCTGACAGCACGCTGGGCTGCGCCGGCCTGCTCGACGCCTACCGCAAGGGCAACATCAGCCTCTGCAACGCCATCGGCACCGGCGTGGCCGACGACAAGAGCATCTACCCCTATGTGCCCAAGATGGTGGAGTTCTACCTCGGTGAAAAGCCGATCCTGGAGAACGTGCCCACCCACCTGTGCCGAGACGCCGACGGCCTGAAATACGTGCTGGACCACCTGGGCGAGCTGGTCGTCAAAGAGGTGCATGGCGCCGGTGGCTACGGCATGCTGGTGGGGCCGGCGGCCACCAAGGCCGAGATCGAGGACTTCCGCGCCCAGCTGCTGGCCCGGCCCAGCAACTACATCGCCCAGCCGACGCTGGCCCTGTCGACCACGCCCACCTTCGTCGAGAGCGGCATTGCGCCGCGCCACATCGATTTGCGGCCGTTCGTGCTGACTGGGCGCAGCGTGCAGATGGTGCCGGGCGGGCTGACACGGGTGGCGCTGAAAGAGGGCTCGCTGGTGGTCAACAGCAGCCAGGGTGGTGGCACCAAGGACACCTGGGTGCTGGAAGCCTGACGCAGAAGACGGAGAACAACGCATGCTGTCTAGAACCGCCGACCATTTGTTCTGGATGTCGCGCTACATGGAGCGCGCGGAGAACACCGCCCGCATGCTCGACGTCAACTACCAGACCTCGCTGCTGCCGCAATCGGCTGACCGTGCCGAAGAAGGCTGGGCCGGCGTGCTGGGCATCTCGGAGCTGACCAGCGCCTTCAGCAAGAAGCACGACGCGGTGACCGCTGCCGAGGTGATGGACTTCATGGTGCGTGATGAAGACAACGCTTCGTCGATCGTGTCGTGCCTGCACGCCGCGCGTGAGAACGCGCGCGCCGTGCGTGGCACGCTCACCACCGAGCTGTTCGAAACCACCAACCAGACCTGGCTCGAATTCAACCGCATGCTGCGCGGTGATGATTTCGAGCGTGACCCGGCGGCGTTGTTCGAATGGGTGAAATTCCGCTCGCACCTGAGCCGGGGTGTCAGCGTGGGCACGATGCTGCAGGACGAATCGCTGAACTTCATCCGCATCGGCACCTTTCTGGAACGGGCCGACAACACCGCGCGCCTGCTGGACGTGAAGTTCCACGCGCTGGCCGGTGACTACTTCGGCACCTGGGCCGACGACAACGCGCCCGAAGTTGACTTCTACCACTGGAGCGCGCTGCTGCGCTCGGTGTCGGGCTTCGAGATCTACCGCAAGGTCTACCGCAACGTGATCCGGCCCGACCGCGCCGCCGAGCTGCTGATCCTGCGCCCTGACATGCCACGCTCCTTGGCCTGCTGCATGAACGCGGTGGTCGAGAACCTCGATCTTGTGGCCAATGTGCAGAGCGGCGAAACCCGGCGCCGCGCCGGCCGCCTGCGCAGTGACTTGCAGTTCGGCCGCATCGACGAGATCCTGGCCACCGGGCTGCATGCGTTCCTCACCCAGTTTCTCGACCGGGTCAACGACATCGGCGCCGGCATCAGCCGTGATTTTCTTGTTCCCGCTTGAATTGCCCTGAAGGCCACCCGTGTCGATCCATGTTGCCCTGAACCACGTCACCCACTACACATACGACCGGCGGGTGGCCATGTCGCCGCACATCGTGCGCCTGCGCCCGGCGCCGCATTGCCGCAGCCGCATCCTGAGCTACAGCCTGAAGGTCGAGCCCGAAGGCCATTTCGTCAATTGGCAGCAAGACGCGTTTGCCAATTACCTGGCGCGGCTGGTGTTCCCCGAGCCGGCCACCGAGTTCAAGGTCACCGTCGACCTGGTGACCGAGATGTCGGTCTACAACCCGTTCGACTTTTTCCTGGAGCCCGAAGGCGAGCAGTTTCCGTTTGCCTACGACGAAGCCACCAAGCTGGAGCTGCAGCCCTACCTGGTCACCGAGCCCGCCACACCGGCGTTTGCCGCGTTCCTGAAGACGGTGAATGTCAACAAGCGCCGCACGATTGACTTCCTGGTCGACATCAACCAGCGGCTGCAAAAAGACATCCGCTACCTGATCCGCCTGGAGCCCGGTGTGCAAACACCCGAACAGACGCTGACGCTGGCCAGCGGCAGCTGCCGTGATTCAGGCTGGCTGCTGGTGCAGACCCTGCGCCACCTGGGCCTGGCGGCGCGTTTTGTCTCGGGCTACCTGATCCAGCTGAAGAGCGATGTCAAGGCACTCGACGGCCCCAGCGGCACCGAGATCGATTTCACCGACCTGCACGCCTGGTGCGAGGTGTTTCTGCCCGGCGCCGGCTGGGTGGGGCTCGATCCGACATCGGGCCTGATGGCCGGCGAGGGCCACATCCCCGTGGCCTGCACACCCACGCCGGGCAGCGCCGCGCCGATCTCGGGCGCCATCGACGACTGCGAGGTCACGTTCACTCACCACATGCAGATCACCCGCATCTGGGAGTCGCCGCGCGTCACCAAGCCCTACACCGAAGAACAGTGGGGCACGGTACTCAAGCTGGGTGCCCAGGTCGATGCCGAGCTGGATGCCGGCGACGTGCGCCTGACCATGGGTGGCGAGCCCACCTTTGTCAGCGTTGAAGACCGCGACGGCGCCGAATGGAACACCGACGCCCTGGGCCCCACCAAGCGCATGTTTGCCACTGACCTGGTGAACCGCCTGCGCGCGCATTACGGCATGGGTGGCTTCTTGCACTTTGGCCAGGGCAAGTGGTACCCGGGTGAACAACTGCCACGCTGGGCATTGAGCATCTGCTGGCGTGCAGACGGCCAGCCCTGCTGGGCCGACCCCAAGCTGTTCACCGACGAGCGCCAGCCCACGCAGTACACATCGGCCGATGCCCATGCCTTCATGGCCGCGCTGTGCGCCCGCCTGGGCGTGAGCAGCCAGCATGCGCAGGCCGGCTATGAAGACACCTGGTACCACCTGTGGCGTGAGCGCCGGCTGCCGGTCAATGTCGACCCGTTCGAGTCCAAGCTCGAAGACGAGATGGAACGCATCCGCTTGCGCCGGGTGTTCGACCAGGGGCTGGACCATGCGGTGGGCTATGCGCTGCCGCTCAAGCGCAGTGATGGGCTCGACGGCGTGCCCGCGCTGGCCGGCAGCCGCTGGCAAACCGGGCCCTGGTTCTTCCGCGACGAGCGCATGTACCTGCACCCCGGCGATTCGCCGATGGGCTACCGGCTGCCGCTCGATTCACTGCCCTGGGTCGCCCAGGGCGACTACCCGTACTTTCACGAGCACGACCCCTTCGCCCCGCGCGGCGCGCTGCCGACGGCGGCCTCGCTGCGGGCGCAGTACGGTGGCGGCTACGCACCGCACAGCGCCGGCGGCGGTTTTGCCGAGGGTGGCGTGGTGGCGCTT
>JANNMP010000287.1:0-1814 GCA_031398015.1 Burkholderiaceae bacterium | reverse complement strand
GCATCGGCGTGGGCATGGCCGCCACCATGCTGGGCATGGCGGGCTACGAAGCCAGCCTGGACTACGCCCGCGTGCGTGTGCAGGGCCGGCCCAGCACGACAGCTGGCAAAGACGCCAGCGCGCCGCAGGTGCCGATCATCGAACACGCCGATGTCAAGCGCATGCTGCTGGCGCAGAAGGCCTATGCCGAGGGCGCGTTGGCGTTGGGGCTGTATTGCGCCCGGCTGGTGGACGAGCAGCACACCGGCGACGCGGCGGCAGCCAACGACGCCGCCCTGCTGCTGGAGGTGTTGACGCCGGTTGCCAAGAGCTGGCCCAGCGAATGGTGCCTGGAGGCCAACAGCCTGGCCATCCAGGTGCATGGCGGCTATGGCTACACGCGTGATTTCCCGGTCGAGCAGTATTGGCGCGACAACCGGCTGAACATGATCCACGAGGGCACCCACGGCATCCAGGCGTTGGACTTGCTGGGCCGCAAAGTGGTGATGGACGGTGGCGCGGGCTTGAAGCTGCTGGCCAAGACCATCAACGCCAGCATCGACCGGGCGGGGCAGGTGAGCGGCCTGGCCGAGCACGCCGCCGCGCTGGCCGCAGCCTTGCAGCGCCTGGGTGTGGCCACCCAGGCCGCCTGGGCAACAGGCAAGCCGGAAGACGCTTTGGCCAATGCCACGCCGTACCTGCAGGCGTTTGGCCATGTGGTGCTGGCCTGGATGTGGCTGGATGTGGCCCTGGCGGCCCAGGCCAGCCAGCAGAGCAACAGCTTTGTGCAAGGCAAGCTGCAGGCCTGCCGTTACTTCATGGCCTATGAGCTGCCCAAGATCGACGGCTGGCTGGGGGTGGTGGTCGCGCGTTGCCCGGTTTGCCGCGACATGCAGGACGGCTGGTTTTGAGCGCATGCTCAGGCCATGAAAACCTCCACCATGCAAACCTGGGCCTGGGTGTTGATCTATGGCGGCCTGCTGCTGCTGTGCCTGGGCCTGTTTGCCAGCCGCGCCGACCCGGCGCTGGGCTGGACGCTGGTGGTCGCCGGCGGCCTGTTGGCGGCAGCCGGTGTGGTGTTGATCGTGTTGCGCTCGCGTTTGGGGCCATGACAAGGAGATCGCAATGGGAACCGATGTCAAACAATTGTTCAACCTGAGCGGGCGCACCGCGCTGGTCACCGGCGGCTCACGCGGGCTGGGCCTGCAGATGGCCGAAGCTCTGGGCGATGCCGGCGCGCGCATCATGCTCACCTCACGCAAGGCGGCCGATCTGGAAGAGTCGGTCGCGCACCTGGCCGCGCGTGGCATCGACGCGCGCTGGATTGCCGCCGACGCGGCCCAGGCCGACGATGCCCAGCGCGTGGTGGCCGAGACGCTGCAGCGCCTGGGCGACATCGACATCCTGGTCAACAACGCCGGCGTGGCTTGGGCCGCGCCGGCTGAAGACCACCCGCTGGCGGCCTGGGACAAGCTGATGAACCTGAACGTGCGCAGCCTGTTCGTGTTTGCGAAAGCCGTGGCCAAGGCCAGCTTGATCCCCTGGCGCTGTGGCCGCATCATCAACATCGCCTCGATTGCCGGCATCGCCGGCAAGCCGCCGGGCATGCAGACGATTGCCTACAACACCAGCAAGGGCGGGGTGGTCAATTTCACCCGCGCGCTGGCCGCTGAATGGGGTGTGCATGGCATCAACGTCAACGCCATTGCGCCGGGTTTCTTCCCCAGCAAGATGACCCATGGCCTGATTGCCGAAATGGGCCACGACGCCATGGCCAGCAAGGCGCCGCTGCGCCGCCTGGGCGACGATGATGATCTGAAAGGCGCCGCGCTGCT
>JANNMP010000282.1:0-2250 GCA_031398015.1 Burkholderiaceae bacterium | reverse complement strand
GCCACGTCGGGCACGAAGTAGGTGTAGGCGCCATCGCTCTTGCGCATCACCCGGTCCTTGTCGTCGCCGTAGTCGGTTGACTGCAACCACAGCGCGCCGTCTTTCTCGTAGGTTTTGCCGCTGGCCACCAGCCGCGCCACCGCGTCGTCGACCAGGCCGCCGCTGTACAGGCTGGATTCAAGAAAGTAGTTCTGGAAGTGCACGCCGAAGGCCTGCAGGTCCAGGTCTTGTTCATGGCGCAGATAGACCACCGCAAACTGGCCGATGGCGTCGAGGTCATTCACGTCGCCATTGGCGGTGAAGGCGCGGTCGTCGGCATGCACCGTCTTCTTGGCCACAAAGTCAGCGGCGATGTCGGCGATGTAGTCGCCGTTGTAGGCGTTCTGTGGCCAGGCGGCATCACCCGGCTTCAAACCACGCAGCCGCGCCTGGGTGCTGGCGGCCAGCGTGGCGATCTGCACGCCGGCGTCGTTGTAGTAGAACTCGCGCGTCACATCCCAGCCCTGGCTTTCATAGAGCCGGCAGATGGCGTCACCCAGCGCACCCTGGCGGCCATGGCCCAGGTGCAGCGGGCCGGTGGGGTTGGCCGAGACAAATTCGCACATCAGCTTGCGGCCGTGGGGCAGGCGTTGGCCGAAGCGCTCAGCTGCGACCAGCACCTCGGGCACCACTGCCTGCTTGGCGGCGGGCAACAGGCGCAGGTTGATGAAGCCGGGGCCGGCGATCTCCAGCGCCGCCACCCAGCGCTGCACCGCCGGCTGGGCTTGCAGCGCCGCCACCAGCGCAGCGGCCAGTTCACGCGGGTTGCGCTTGTGCTGCTGGGCCAGCGCCATGGCGGCGGTGATGGCGAAGTCGCCATGCGCGGCCTGTTTCGGCGATTCAAACGCCGGGGTGAATGGGGCGCCCGGCGCCACCTGCGCCACGGCGTCTGACAGGGCGGCGAGCAGGGCCTGTTTGGCTTCGATCATGGCTGGCAATTCTACGGTTGGGGGTGGTGCGCTCTGGCTGCGGGCGCACCGGGCGGCTTCAGTTGCAGGCCCAGCAGGCCGACAACCCGGGTTGACCCCAAAGCGCCCATGTCATTCCGCCTGCCTTTCGCGCCCCCCGATGCCACCGACGTGCTGGACGCCGACGACCCCGGCCTGCCCAGCCGCATCGGCAAGTACAACGTGGTCTCGCGCCTGGGCGAGGGCGCCACCAGCGAGGTGTTTCTGGCGGTTGATGCATTCAACAACCGCCAGGTGGCGATCAAGCGGGTGCGCGAGGCCACTGCCGGCGAGAGCGTGGAGAACCACTACCGCAGCCGCTTCTTTGCTGCCGAGGCGGCACTCGCCGGCCGCCTGCAGCACCCGAATGTGGTGCAGATCCATGACGCGGTGGACGACCCGCTGCAGCCCTACCTGGTGATGGAATATGTGGCCGGCGTCACGCTGCGCCGCTTCTGCCGGCCCGACAGCCTGCTGGCGCTGGACCAGATCGTCGAGATTGGTTTCAAGTGCGCGATGGCGCTGGCCTATGTGGCCCGCCACGGCCTGATCCACCGCGACGTGAAGCCGGCCAACATCCTGGCGGTGTTGAAGGACGCGCAGGTGATCGACATCAAGATCACCGATTTCGGCAGCGCCTTTGACCAGCGCAGTGACCGCACCCAGGTCTTCCGCGTCGGCTCGCTGGCCTACATGTCGCCCGAGCAGCTCGACGGCAGTGTGCTGGACACCCGCTCCGACATGTATGCACTGGCCGCCGTGCTGTACCACCTGGTCAGCGGCCGCCCGCCGTTCGACGCCCCCAACCAGGTGGCGCTGATGCACCAGATCTACCACGCCGAGCCGGCGCCGCTGGCGGGCCTGCGCGACGGTGTGCCAGCGCGCATGTGCGCCCTGCTGCGCCAGGCGCTGGCCAAGCAACCAGGCCAGCGGCCGGACAGCTGGGAAGAATTTGCGCGTGAATGGTCATTGCTGGTGGCCAACGGGGAGGTGCCGGTGGGCAGTCTGCAGGACGTGCTGGACAGCGAGCGCTTCAACCTGCTGCGCTCGCTGGAATTCTTTGCCAGCTTTGGCGATGTGGAGCTGTGGGAAGTGGTGCACCGCGCGCTGTGGCAGCGCCACCGGTTCGGTGCCGCGCTGTACCGCAAGGGCGAAGCGGGCAACACCTTCCACATCATTGCCCAGGGCCGGGTGGATGTGTACCGCGATGGCCAGCGTGTGGCCCAGCTCGGCGCCGGCACCTCGGTGGGCGAGATGGCCTACC
>JANNMP010000269.1:0-10637 GCA_031398015.1 Burkholderiaceae bacterium | reverse complement strand
TGCCGCAGATCGAGGTGACCTTCGACATCGACGCCAACGGCATCCTGCACGTCGGCGCGAAGGACAAGGCCACCGGCAAGGAGAACAAGATCACCATCAAGGCCAACTCGGGCCTGAGCGAGGACGAGATCCAGAAGATGGTGAAGGACGCCGAACTCAACGCCGCCGAAGACGCCAAGAAGGTGGAATTGGTGCAGGCCCGCAACCAGGCCGACGGCATGGTGCATTCGGTCAAGAAGAGCCTCGCCGAGCATGGTGACAAGCTCGACGCCGGTGAAAAGGCGGCGATCGAAACCGCGCTGAAAGAGGCCGAAGAGGCGATCAAGGGTGAAGACAAAACCAGCATCGAGGCCAAGACCGAGGCACTGATGACTGCCAGCCAGAAGCTGGGCGAGAAGGTGTATGCCGAGCAGGCTGCGGCTGCTGCCGCCGCCGGTGGCGGCGCGGCGCCTGGCGGCGAAGCGGCCAAGGCCGAAGCGGGTGCCGGCGGTGGTGGGGCCGGGTCTGGCGCATCCACCAAGGCTGCCGACGACAACGTGGTCGACGCGGAGTTCAAGGAAGTCAAGAAGTGACCAGCGGGACGACCCTCGCGGGTCGCCCTGTCACCGCGCCGCGTTTGAACTGCAGACCCTGTCTGCCGCTCAACGCGGCGGTTTCGTTTCCAACGTGCTGAGAATTCCCCATGGCCAAGCGCGACTACTACGACATCCTCGGTGTGCCGAAGAACGCCACCGAAGACGACATCAAGAAGGCCTACCGCAAGCTGGCCATGAAGCACCACCCGGACCGCAACCAGGGTGAGGGCGACGACACCAAGAAGTCCGAAGAGAAGTTCAAGGAGGCCAAGGAGGCCTACGAGATGTTGTCTGAGCCGGCCAAGCGCGCCGCCTACGACCAATACGGCCACGCCGGTGTCGACCCGAATGTGGGTGGCGCACGCGGCCCCGGCGCCGAGGGCATGGGCGGGTTTGCCGAGGCCTTTGGCGACATCTTCGGCGACATCTTCAACGGCGGCCGGCGCGGCGGTGGTGGCCAGCAGGTCTACCGCGGCAGCGACCTGAGCGATGCGATGGAGAACAGCCTCGAAGAGGCCGCCAACGGCAAGGACGCGCAGATCCGCATCCCCAGCTGGGACAGCTGCGACACCTGCAAGGGCAGCGGCGCCAAGCCCGGCACCAGTGCCAAGACCTGCGGCACCTGCAACGGCAGCGGCACGGTGCACATGCGCCAGGGCTTCTTCAGCATCCAGCAGACCTGCCCGCACTGCCACGGCAGCGGCAAGGTCATCCCCGAGCCATGCACCACCTGCAACGGCGCGGGCAAGCTGAAGCGCCAGAAAACGCTGGAAGTGAAGATCCCCGCCGGCATCAATGAAGGCATGCGCATCCGCAGCGCCGGCAACGGTGAGCCCGGCACCAACGGCGGCCCGGCGGGAGATCTCTACATCGAGATCCGCATCAAGGAACACGACATCTTCGAGCGCGACGGCGATGACCTGCACTGCACCGTGCCGGTGTCATTCACCACGGTGGCACTCGGCGGCAGCATCGAGGTACCAACGCTGGCCGGCAAGGCCGAGATCGAATTGCCCGAGGGCACGCAGCACGGCAAGACCTTCCGCCTGCGTGGCAAGGGCATCAAGGGCCTGCGCAGCAGCTACCCCGGCGATCTGTATGCCCATGTGCAGGTGGAGACACCGGTCAAGCTGACCGAGCACCAGCGCAAGCTGTTGAAGGAACTGGACGAGGCGCTGAAAAAGGGTGGTGAAAAACACTCGCCCAATGCCAAGAGCTGGACCGACCGGGTCAAAGACTTGTTCAAGTGAGGCCGGCGCGCCGGAACTTGGCTGCAGCGCCACAATCCACCGGTGCAGCATGCGCAAGATGACCACCGGTTGGCCCCCATGAACACCAGCTCACCATGGCAGCGGCGTTGGCGCTGGCTGTTTGTTGCTGGCGCCGCCTTGCTGCTGGGTGCGGCGGCACAGGCCCAGCCAGTGCGCACCGACCATGTGACGGCCGAGCTGGTGGCGCGCGAGGCCGGTGTGGCGCCCGGCCAGCCGCTGCAGATCGGCCTGCGGTTGCAGCACATTCCACATTGGCACACCTACTGGCGCAATCCGGGTGACTCAGGCCTGCCCACCACCATCAGCTGGACATTGCCTGCCGGCGCCCAGGCCGCTGACATCGACTGGCCGGCGCCCAAGCGCATCCCCATCGGCCCGCTGGTCAACTACGGCTACGAAGGTGACCTGCTGCTGCCGCTGCGCTTCACCGCGCCGGCCGATGCCAAGCCGGGCAGCACGCTGCAATTGCAGGCCCAGGCCAACTGGCTGGTCTGCAATGACGTCTGCATCCCCGAGAGCGCCACGCTGAACCTGGCTGTGCCAGTGCTGGCTGCCGGCACGCTGGCCACGCCCGGGCCGCTGGCCGCGCGTTTTGATGCCGCCGCTGCCGAGGCGCCGGGCGCGATGCCCGCCTGGCGTGCCGAGTTGCAGCGTGCCGGGCGCGATCTGCAATTGCGCTTGACCCGCACGCCGGCCGCAGCCGCTGGCGAGGCCCTGCCTGCGGTGCAGGTGTTCCCCTACCAGGAGCAGGTGCTGGAGCCGGCGCGCCACACCGTCTACCGCACGCCCGACGGCTATGTGGTGCAACTGGCGCTGGCGCCGCATGCAGCGCAGGTGCCGGCCGTGTTGCGTGGCATTGCGGTGGCGCAGGTGGCAGCGGGCGGCGGCGGGGCTGGGCCCTGGGGTGGCGCTCGGCGCAGCGCCGAATTCAGTGCGCCGCTGACCGAGGTGGCCGCGCTGGCCTTGCCCGCAGGCGCGGTGCGCTTGGACGATGCGATCAGCAGCGCCGCCGCGTCCAGCCGCCCGGGTGGCAAGCTGGCGCTGCTTGATGGCCAGCCAAGCGCTGCGGCAACCCTGCCAGCGGCGGCGGGCGCCAACCTGGGTGTGTGGGCAGCGCTGGCGCTGGCGCTGCTGGGCGGCATGTTGCTCAACCTGATGCCCTGCGTGTTTCCGGTGCTGTCGATCAAGCTGCTGGGCCTGGCCAGCCAGGACAGCGCACCGGCCCGACTGCGCACACACGCCACGGCCTACAGCGCGGGCGTGGTGCTGAGCTTTGTGGCGCTGGCCGCGCTGCTGCTGGCGCTGCGCGCCGCCGGCAGCGCGGTGGGTTGGGGCTTTCAGCTGCAGGAGCCGGGCGTCGTGTTTGTGCTGGCGATGCTGTTCTTTGCGCTGGGGCTGAACCTGCTCGGCCAGTTCGAGCTGGGCACGCTGCTGCCACAGCGCCTGGCCATGTGGCGCGCGCAGCGGCCGGCCATCGATGCCTTTGGCTCGGGTGTGCTGGCGGTGCTGGCGGCCACGCCATGCACCGCGCCGTTCATGGGTGCAGCGCTGGGTTTTGCCGTCACCCAGAGCGCGCCGCTGGCATTGGCGGTGTTTGCCGTGATGGGCCTGGGCATGGCCCTGCCCTATGCGGCCCTGGTGTTGATGCCCGGCTGGCGGGCGCGCCTGCCCCGGCCCGGCGTCTGGATGCTGCGGCTGAAGCAGGCGCTGGCGTTTCCGATGTTCGCCACCGTCATCTGGCTGGTGTGGGTGCTGGGCCTGCAGGCCGGCATCGACAGCGCGGCCCAGGCCTTGCTGGCGTTGCTGGGTTTGGCGGCGCTGGTGTGGCTGCTGGGCTTGCTGCACCAGCCGACACCCGCTGGCCGCATGGGCTCGGCGCTGGGCGTGGCTGCGATGGTGGCGATGGCAGCGCTGTTGGCCTGGAGCTGGCCCGGCGGCGCGGTGCCGCCCGCCGGCCAGCCTGCTGCCATCGCCTCAGCGGCCAAGCCCGCCGACGATGCCGACTGGCAGCCCTACAGCGACGCCGCCGTGGCCACGCACCTGGCACAAGGCCGCACGGTGTTTGTCGACTTCACCGCTGCATGGTGCGTGAGCTGCCAAGTCAACAAGCGCCTGGTGCTGAACCAGCCCGATGTGCTGGCTGACTTCAACGCCGCCAAGGTGGTGCGCCTGCGTGCCGACTGGACCCGGCGCGACGCCGACATCACCGCCGCGCTGGCCCGCCTGGGCCGCAACGGCGTGCCGGTGTACGCGCTGCTGCGGCCTGGCCAAAGCCCGCAATTGCTGCCCGAAATCCTGACTGTCGGCCTGGTGCGCAGTGCGCTGGCCGGCATGCCATGACGCCCGCTGTCCACACCCGCCCACCCAGCCACCTGGAGCGCTGCCATGATGAGCCATGCCACCACACGCCGCCTGGCCCTGGCCAGCCTGCTGGCCCTGCCGCTGTGGGCCCATGCCGTGGCCGTGGGCGATGCTGCCCCGGCGTTCGAGCTGAGAGACACCCAGGGCAAGACAGTGAAGCTGGCTGACTTCAAGGGCCGCCATGTGGTGCTGGAATGGACCAACCCCGGCTGCCCGTTTGTGGTGAAGCACTACGGCGCGCAGAACATGCAGGCGCTGCAGAAAGAGGCCACGGCCAAGAACGTGGTCTGGCTCAGCATCAATTCCACCGCCCGCAGCCATGGCGACCATTTGGCACCGGCCGCGCTGCAGAGCAAGCTGGTCAAGGATTGGGCCGCCGCGCCAACCGCCGTGCTGATGGACGAAGCCGGCAGCGTGGGCCGCGCCTACGCCGCCCGCACCACGCCGCACATGTACGTGATCGACCCCGCAGGCAAGCTGGTGTTTGCCGGCGGCATTGACGACAAGCGCTCGGCCAACCCGGCGGACATCCCGGGCGCAAAGAACTTTGTGCGCGCCGCGCTCACTGAGTCTCTGGCGGGCAAGGCTGTCAGCACACCCAGCGCCACGCCCTACGGCTGCAGCATCAAGTACGACGCCAGCTGATCCCGGGCGCAGGCCGGGCCGCCCGGCGCGCAAGCTGCGGGTCAGAACAAGCTGGCCTGTGCGCTGGCCACCGCGGCCAAGCGGCGGGCGCTGCGGAACTGGGTGAGATCAAGCTCCACCCGCAGCCGCGACAGCCCCAGCCGGTCAGCGGCTTTGCGAAAGCGCTGGCGCAGCAGCTCGGCCCAGACGCCGGTGCCGGTCAAACGCTCACCAAACTGGCTTGAATTGTCAGCGCCGCCGCGCATCTCGCGGATGCGCGCCATCACCCGCGCCGCGCGCTCGGGAAAGTGCTGCTGCAGCCATTGCTGGAACAGCGGGTTCACCTCCCAGGGCAGGCGGATGACGATGCTGAAGGCCGAGCTGGCACCGGCCTCGGCAGCGGCGGCCAGGATGTGCTCGAGCTCGGGCTCGTTCAGGAACGGGATCACCGGCGACACGCTCACGCCCACCGGAATGCCGGCATCGGCCAGCTTGCGGATGGTTTGCAGGCGGCGCTGCGGCGCGGCGGCGCGGGGCTCCATCACGCGGGCCAGCGCCGGGTCAAGCGTGGTGATCGACACATACACCGCTGCCAGGTGTTGGCGGGCCATCGGCGCGATCAGGTCGATGTCACGCTCAACGCCGGCCGACTTGGTAACCGGTGAAAACGGGTGGCGGAAGTCGCTGCAGACGCCGATCACTTCACGGGTGATGCCCAGCTTGCGCTCAGCCGGCTGGTAGGCATCGGTGGCTGAGCCGATGTTCAGCAGCATGGGGCTGTAGCTGCGGGCCGAGAACGCCTCACGCAGGCGCTGCGCGGCGTTGACCTTGGCAATGATGCGGGTCTCGAAATCCAGCCCCGGCGACAGGTTCAGGTAACTGTGGGTGGGCCTCGCATAGCAGTAGATGCAGCCATGCTCGCAGCCCCGGTACGGGTTGATCGACAGGTCAAAGCCGATGTCGGGTGAATCATTGCCCGCCAGGATGGTCTTGACCTGCTCTTCCAGCACCCGGGTGGCCGGCGGCACGGCCTGCTCAGCCACGGCCTGATCCAGGCTGCCCCAACCATCGTCACAGGGCTGGCGCTCATCCTTGCTGAAGCGGTGGGCCAGCGACCAGGACGTGCCCCGGCCCTTGAGCAAGGGCGAGGCCATGGCCGCGGCAGGCAGCGGGTGCGAGGGGTAGATGGGGATGGGGGCGGGGATGGGTCGCATGCTGTCAATATAGACAGTGGCTGTTGATCCGTCCAGTGTTTTAACGCGCCAGTGTTTTGACGCGCACACCGGCCGCTCGACAACTCGACCCAGGGGCAGATCAATACTCGCCTGCGCTGCTGCTGCCAGGCGCCAGGTTGTCGAACTTGGTCAACGGCTTCAGGAAGGTGAGCTTGATGGTGCCCACCGGGCCGTTGCGCTGCTTGCCGATGATGATCTCGGCAATGCCGGGCTCCTTGCAGGCGTCCTTGCTGTAGTACTCGTCGCGGTAGATGAACATGATCACGTCGGCGTCTTGCTCGATGGCGCCGGACTCGCGCAAGTCACTCATCATCGGGCGCTTGTCGGTGCGTGTTTCAACCGAGCGGTTGAGCTGCGACAGCGCCAGCACGGGGCATTGCAGCTCTTTGGCCAAGGCCTTCAGGCCGCGTGAGATCTCGCTGATCTCGGTGGCGCGGTTCTCGCCGTCGCTTCTGCCGGTGCCGCTCATCAGCTGCAGGTAGTCAACCACGATCAAGCCCAGCGTGCCACCAAACTGGCGTGCCATGCGGCGGGCGCGGGCGCGCAACTCAGCCGGGTTCAGCGCCGGTGTTTCGTCGATGAACAGCTGCGCCTTGCTCAGCTTCTCGGCGGCCTCGGTCAGGCGGCCCCATTCGTCGTCGCGCAGGCGGCCGGTGCGCAGGCCCGACTGGTCAATGCGCCCGAGTGAGCCCACCATGCGCAGCGCCAGTTGCGAGGCGCCCATTTCCATCGAAAACACCAGCACCGGCAGCTCTTCATTGACCGCCACGTTTTCGGCGATGTTCAACGCAAACGCGGTCTTGCCCATCGACGGGCGGGCTGCCAGCACCAGCAGGTCACCCTTTTGCATGCCGGCGGTCATGCGGTCCATGTCATAGAAGCCGGTGCGCACGCCGGTGACGTCTTCGGCGCCGTTTTCGGCCAGCTCATTGACGCGGTCGATCAGCTGCATGGTGAGCTTGTCGATGCCGATGAAACCCTGCTTGTTGCGCGAGCCTTCTTCGCCGATCTTGAAGATGCGGCCCTCGGCTTCGTCCAGGATCTGGCTGACCTGGCGGCCCTGCGGGTTGAAGGCGTTGGTGGCGATCTCGTCGGCTGCCGAGATCAGCTTGCGCAGGATGGCGCGCTCACGCACGATCTCGGCATAACGCCGCAGGTTGGCGGCGCTCGGCACGCTCTGCGCCAGGTCGTTCAGGTACTTCAGGCCACCGCAGGCTTCGGCCTTGCCGGTGTTCTGCAACTGCTCGAACACGGTGATCACATCCGCCGGCTTGCTGGCGTTGATCAGCGTGGCAATGGCGCTGAAGATCTCGCGGTGCTCCCAGCGGTAGAAGTCGCTGTCGGTGACCTGGTCGCCAGCGCGGTCCCAGGCCAGGTTGTCGATCAGCAAGCCACCCAGCACGCTTTGCTCGGCCTCCACCGAATGCGGTGGCACCCGCAGGCGCGCCACCTCGTCATCGGCAGGCGGTGGGGCTTGGGTGGCGCGAAAAACGGCTGACATCGGCTGCGAAATCCTGGGCAACAAGGGCGAAAGCCCATGGCCAATGATGATACGGCCCGCCCTTCAATCCACTTGTGCACAGGCCTGTGGAAATGCTGGGGGCAGGCTGGGAGTTGCGTTGCCGGCGGCGCCAAAAGGCAACACGCCGCGCAATGACGGCGTGCTGGTCTGGGCCGGCGGCTTGCTGCCGGCCCTGCTGCGCAGTGCGGTGCCCTACAACCAGTACACCAGGAAGTACAGGCCCAGCCAGACCACGTCAACGAAGTGCCAGTACCAGGCAGCGCCTTCAAAGCCGAAATGGCGCTCAGGCGTGAAATGGCCCTTCTGCAGCCGCAAGGTGATGAACAGCAGCATCAGCATGCCCACGAACACATGGAAGCCATGGAAGCCGGTGAGCATGAAGAAGGTGGAGCCGAAGATGCCCGAGCTGAGCTTCAGGTTCAGGTCACGGTAGGCATGCATGTACTCATAGGCCTGCACGCCGACAAAGCAGGCGCCGAGCGCCACGGTGATCCACATCCAGGTGATGGTCTTGGCACGTTTGCCAGCGATCAAGGCGTGGTGGGCGATGGTCAGTGTCAGGCCCGAGGTGAGCAGGATCGCGGTGTTGATCGTCGGCAGCGGCCACGGCCCCATGGTGGCAAACGGTTCGACCGTGTTGGTCGGCGACGCGGTCGCGCCACCACCGGCGCTGGGCCAGATGGCTTTGAAATCGGGCCACAGGACTTGCGCGTCCAGGCTGCCGAGTGCCGGCACGCTGTGCACCCGCGCCCAGTACAGCGCGCCGAAGAATGCGGCGAAGAACATCACCTCGGAGAAGATGAACCAGCTCATGCTCCAGCGGAACGACACGTCGATGCGCTCGGAGTACAAGCCACCTTCGCTCTCGCCGATGGCCTGCCTGAACCAGACGAACAGCGTCGACAACCAGATCACCAGGCCCAGCAGCAGCGAATAGGCGCCCCAGCCCACGCCATTGACCCATTGGCCGGCGCCCAGGATGACGAAGAACAGGCCCAATGCAGCCATCGCCGGGTGCTGCGACGGGCTGGGCACAAAGTAGTACGGGGTGGCCCCGTGGGGTGTCGCTGCTGACATCTTGTGAGTTCTCCTCGAAACCTGAATCAAATGGGTTTGCGTGCCGGCCGTGGCCAGCGGTCAGGCCGCCACGCCGCTGGCCACCACCCAACGCACCAGCAGCACCAGTGCCAGCACAAACAGCGCTGCTGCCGCAATGCCGGCGATGACCACATGCACCGGGTTGAGCTTGGCCATGTCTTGCGCCTGGTCGGCCGACCGGCGCACGCCAAAAAACGACCAAGCCACTGCGCGCAGGGTCTGCAGGAATGAACCTTTTCGGGCGGCGGCATGGCGCAGGTCAGCGCTCAAGACTTGCCCTCCGGCAGCGGTTTGGCCGGTGCCACAGCGCCCTGCCCCAGCACCTTGCCGGCCACCTCGAAGAAGGTGTAGGACAGGGTGATGGTGGTCACGTCCTTGGGCAATTTGGGGTCGATGTAGAACACCACCGGCCAGGACTTCTGTTCACCCGGCTTGAGGATGTATTCATTGAAGCAAAAGCACTCCAGCTTGTTGAAGTGCGCGCTGGAGCGCATCGGTGCGTAGCTGGGAATGGCCTGCGCGGCCATGGTGCGTTGCTGCCGGTTGCGAAACTCGTACATCACGGTGGCCAACTCGCCAGGGTGCACTTGCAGCGAGCTGACAGCGGGCTTGAAATCCCAGGGGCCGCGTGCATTGGCGTCGAACTCAACCGTGATCGTGCGCGACGTGTCCACCTGGGTGTTGGCGCGGCGCTGGCCGGCCGCCGACAAGCCACCCGAGGTGACGCGCTCGCTGACCGAGAGAACATTGATGCCCAGCGCATCGCAGATGGTGCGGTACATCGGCACCAGCGCGAAGCCGAAGCCGAACATCGCCAGCGCAACCACCGCCAGCTTGCCCAGCATGCGGCGGTTGTCGCGGGTCAGACCGGTCAGCAGCGTTGGCAAGGCCATGGTGATGCGCTCGCGCTGTGATCAGCGGCCGAACAACACTAGCTTGCCGACAAAGCCGACAAAGAACACCAGCGCCACCGAGGCCAGCACCAGCGCCAGGCGCAGGTTGGACTTGGCTTGGCTTGGATTGCGCGAACCGGCCATCACCAGCAGCACCCGTCTCAGGCCAGCACGCGGGTGGCGCTGGGGTCGAGCTTGGGCGGGTTCTCGAAGGTGTGGAACGGCGCCGGTGACGGCACTTCCCATTCCAGGCCTTCGGCAGCTTCCCAGGGCTTCTGCGACGCCCGCTCACCAATGCCACGCATCATCGGGATGACGACGAAGACGAAGAAGTACACCTGCATCAGGCCGAAGCCGAACGCGCCCACGGTGGCGATGGCGTTGAAATCGGCAAACTGCATCGGGTAGTCGGCATAGCGCCGCGGCATGCCGGCCATGCCCAGGAAGTGCATCGGGAAGAAGGTGAGGTTGAAGAAGATCAGCGAGCCCCAGAAATGGATCTTGCCGCGCACCTCGGAATACATCACCCCGGTCCACTTCGGGCCCCAGTAGTACACGCCGGAGAACAGGCCGTAGAGCGAGCCGGCAACCAGCACGTAGTGGAAGTGCGCAACGACGTAGTAGGTGTCTTGCAGCTGGATGTCGATCGGCGCCATCGCCAGGATCAGGCCGGTGAAGCCACCGATGGTGAACACGAAGATGAAGCCCACGGCCCACAGCATCGGCGTCTCGAAGGTCATCGAGCCACGCCACATGGTGGCGATCCAGTTGAAGATCTTCACGCCGGTGGGCACCGCGATCAGCATGGTGGCGTACATGAAGAACAGCTGGCCCGTGACCGGCATGCCGGTGGCGTACATGTGGTGGGCCCAGACGATGAACGACAGGATGGCGATCGACGCGGTGGCGTACACCATCGACGTGTAGCCGAACAGGCGTTTGCGGGCAAAGGTGGGGATGATGGCGCTGACGATGCCGAAGGCCGGCAAGATCATGATGTAGACCTCGGGGTGGCCGAAGAACCAGAAGATGTGCTGGTACATCACCGGGTCGCCGCC
>JANNMP010000181.1:0-2746 GCA_031398015.1 Burkholderiaceae bacterium | reverse complement strand
GCCATGTGGGCTTCCCGCAGGGGCGCTTTCCCGGCCATGTGCTGGGCCTGCCCGCTGCAGTGGCGCGCTGGTTGATGGATCATCGTTGACCCGGCGCACCAAGCCGTTGCGCCAAGCCATTTCGCCACCACGGAGCCCACCATGGACGACATCGTCAAGGCCGCATTGAAGAAGTGGCCGAATGTGCCGCACTGCCACGGCTGGCTGGCGCTGGACGCGCGCGGCGACTGGTACATGCGCGACGACCGCATCCAGGCCGCTGGGCCGTTCCCGCAGGTCAAGGGCAGCCGCATCGACCACGACAAGCTCAAGGCCTTCATCGAACGCAACTACCAGGCCGACGAGGCCGGCCGCTGGCATTTCCAGAACGGCCCGCAGCGGGTCTATGTGCAGCTCGAAGCCACGCCCTGGGTGTGGCGGCTGCGCTGGCCTGATCCGGCCCCGGCCGGCACCGGGCCCGAGGTTGTCAGCCACACCGGCCGCGCGGTGCAGGCACAAGGCTGCTGGCTCGATGCCGAGGGCCGGCTCTACCTGGGCAGCAGCCTGGGGCTGGGCATCGTGCACAGCCAGGACATGCTCGACGCTGCGCGGGCCATCGAGCAGGGCCTGTGGCAGCCGCAGCCGCTGGACACTGCCGACGCGCCGCAGCGTTTCGGCTTTGTGCGGCAGCCCGCGCCCTGAGCCAGCCGGGCGCAAAAAAGCCGCCCGCGGGCGGCTGTTTCAGCGCTATACAGCAGCATCACTTTGACGCAGCGGCCTCCGGCGCAGACGCCGCCGAGGCCGCCGCAGCTGGCACTGCCGGCTCACTGAACTTGGCGCCGCTCTGGTTGGTCAGGTAGACCACGGCACGGCCGATCTCCAGGTCACTGAGCTCGCCGCCGCCTTGTGCGCCCATGGCGCCCTTGCCCTTGAGGGCCGAGGTCAGCAGCATGTCGTAGCCGGTCTTCAGGCGCGGCGCCCAGGCACCGGCATCGCCCAGCTTGGGCGCACCGGCTGCGCCGGCGGCGTGGCAGGCCGCACACTGGGCGGTGTAGACCTGCTCTCCGGTCTTGAGCACGCCGGGTGTGGACGCGTCCTTGACCACGATCGAGCCCACCGGCTGCAGCCGCCGGGCAATCGCCTCGTCGGACATGCCGTCACTGCCAGCGCCGGTCTTGCCGCCGAAGTCGACAAAGTTGGCCAGCATGATGATCACCACGATCGGCACCACGAACGACGCGACCACGGCTGCGACAAGTTGCTGGGGCGTCTTGATCGGCCCTTCGTGGGCGTCGTGCGCGTCGGATGCGGGGTGCTGGGCGTCGCTCATGGGGGCCTTTGGAGGATCAGCCTTTCAGTATAAAGGCGCCCTGTGCGGACCCGGCAGTGGCCCAGTGCCGCGCGGGGCAGTGGCATAGAATCCAAGGCTGTCATCCCCGCTGCGACCGTGGTGAAGTGGATATCATTGGGCCCTCCGAAGGCTTAGTCGCAAGTTCGATTCTTGCCGGTCGCACCAAGCTGCCGATCCCCCCGGGCGAGGCGCCGGCATTAGGGCCTCGTGGCGGTTGCGGTGTGCGCTTCGCCACGGCGGCCGGGCTTGGTCCCACCACAACTGTCCACCCCGTGAATGCGGGTCGGCGCGGCCGTCATGCGCGGGAAAGTCCGCAGCACCTGACCTGCCGCCAAGCGGTTTCAATCGGGTCAGCGCGACAGCGATCAGCGCAGCGCCGGCGTGCCGGGGCCAGGACCGACCGGTCAGGGGCCCGGCATCGACACTTCCAGTACAGGGGCAACGCCACCCGCGTGATGTTCCTTGAAAGGCAATCCACATGCGATCGAACACACACACGCTGCTGCTCGGCGGCGCAGCGCTGCTGCTGGCGGCAGCATCGGCATTGGCCGCCGGCGGCGGCAAGGCCGGCCAGGCCTACATCGTGCAGATGGTCGACCCCCCGGTCACGGCCTATGCCGGCGGTGTTGCCGGCTATGCCGCCACCAAGCCGGCCAAGGGCCAGAAGATCGACCCCAACAGCAACGCCGTGCAACGCTACAAGGCCTACTTGGCGAGCCGCCAGGACAGTGCGCTGGCCAGCGTCGGCGGTGGCCGCAAGCTCTACAACTACGGCTATGTCTACAACGGCTTCGCCGCCGAGTTGACCCCGGCGCAAGCGCAGAAGCTGGCGCAATTGCCCGGTGTGCTGGCCGTCAGCAAGGACGAGATCCGCAAGATGGACACGAGCAGCACGCCGGCCTTCCTCGGCCTGACAGGCGCGGCGGGCTTCTGGGCCACCAAGGCCAAGGGCGAAGGCGTTGTCATCGGCATCGTCGACAGCGGCATCTGGCCTGAGCACCCGAGTTTTTCAGACCGCACCGGCAGCAACGGCAATGCCACGCAGGACGGCAAGCTGGGCTACAGGCAACTTCCCGGCTGGCATGGCAAGTGCACACCCGGCGAGGCGTTTGCCGCCAGCCACTGCAGCCAGAAGCTGATCGGCGCGCAGTTCTTCAACGCAGGGTTCGGCGGCAACGCCGGCATCAAGCAAGCCTTCCCGTACGAGTTCAATTCCGCGCGTGATGCCGACGGCCATGGCTCGCACACCGCGTCCACGGCGGGTGGCAACGCCAATGTGGCGGCCACCGGCCCGGCAGCGGTGTTCGGCAGCATCAACGGCATCGCGCCGCGCGCCCGCATCTCGGCCTACAAGGTCTGCTGGGGCAACAACGGCGAAGGCGGCTGCGCCGGCATCGACAGCGTGGCGGCGATCGA
>JANNMP010000112.1:0-6116 GCA_031398015.1 Burkholderiaceae bacterium | reverse complement strand
CATCGAGACCGCCAGCCGCGACGAGATCAGCGCGCTGCAGTTGCAACGCCTGCAAAGCACCTTGGCCCGCGCCTATGACAAGGTGCCGCACTACCGCGCCAGCTTCGACGCCGCCGGTGTGCACCCGGCAGACTGCAAGAGCCTGGCCGACTTGGCGAAGTTTCCATTCACCAGCAAGAAAGACTTGCGCGACAACTACCCCTTCGGCATGTTTGCCGTGCCGCGCGCGCAGGTGGTGCGCATCCACGCCAGCAGCGGCACCACCGGCAAGCCCACCGTGGTGGGGTACACGCAAGCCGACATCGATGTCTGGGCCGACCTGGTGGCGCGCAGCATCCGCGCCGCCGGTGGCCGCGCCGGTGACATGGTGCATGTGGCCTATGGCTACGGCCTGTTCACCGGTGGCCTGGGCGCGCATTACGGCGCTGAGCGGCTGGGCTGCACGGTGGTGCCGATGTCGGGTGGCCAGACCGAGAAGCAGGTGCAGCTGATCAACGATTTCAAGCCCGACATCATCATGGTCACGCCCAGCTACATGCAGGTGCTGATCGAAGAGTCCCGCCGCCAGGGGCTGGACCCGGCGTCGATGTCGGTGAAGGTGGGCATCTTCGGCGCCGAGCCCTGGACCGAGGCAATGCGCGCGCAGATCCAGGCCGATGCCGACATCCGGGCCGTGGACATCTACGGCCTCAGTGAAGTGATGGGCCCCGGCGTGGCCAGCGAATGTGTGGAAACGCAGGACGGCCCGGTGGTCTGGGAGGACCATTTCTACCCCGAGATCATCGACCCACAGACCGGCGCACTGCTGCCCGATGGATCAGAAGGTGAACTGGTGTTCACGTCGCTGACCAAGCAGGCGCTGCCGATCATCCGCTACCGCACGCGGGACTTGACCCGCCTGCTGCCACCCACGGCGCGCAGCTTCCGGCGCATGGGCAAGATCGTGGGGCGCTCGGACGACATGCTGATCATCCGCGGCGTCAACGTGTTCCCCACCCAGATCGAAGAGATCGTGCTGCAAAGCCCCAGGCTGTCGGGCCAGTACCAGCTGGTGGTGGGGCGTGACGGCCTGCTCGACACCTTGGCTGTGCGCACCGAACTGAACATTGCCAGCGCCCAGGCGGGCGCGGCAGAGATTGCCGAGCTGCAGGCCTGGCTGCAGCAGCGCATCAAGACCCTGGTGGGCGTGAGCTGCAGCACCAGCGTCTTGCCGCCCGACAGCATTGAGCGCACCCTCACCGGCAAGGCCAGGCGGGTGCTGGACCAGCGCAAGACCTGAAGCGATCCCATCAAAGGCACACCATGTACACCCAAGCAATGGACACCATGCCCAAGGAGTTGGGCGACGCTGCCAAGCCCTTGCGTTCGGCTGACGAACTGGCCTTGCAGGCAGGCTTCGACGCCCGCATCGACGCCGGTGAGTTCATCGAAGCCAAGGACTGGATGCCCGACAACTACCGCAAGACCCTGCTGCGCCAGATCAGCCAGCATGCACACAGTGAGATCGTGGGCATGCTGCCTGAGGGCAACTGGATCGGCCGCGCGCCCACGCTCAAGCGCAAGGCCATCCTGCTGGCCAAGGTGCAAGATGAAGGCGGCCACGGGCTGTATCTGTATGCCGCCGCCGAGACACTGGGCACCAGCCGAGACCAGATGATCGACGCGCTGCACAGCGGCCGCGCCAAGTACAGCAGCATCTTCAACTACCCCACGCTGACCTGGGCCGACATCGGCACCGTGGGCTGGCTGGTGGATGGCGCGGCGATCATGAACCAGGTGCCGATCTGCCGCTGCAGCTATGCGCCGTATGCACGCGCCATGGTGCGCATCTGCCGCGAAGAAAGCTTCCACCAGCGCCAGGGCTTCGACAGCCTGCTGGTGATGATGCAACAAGGCAGCGACGCCCAGCGCGCCATGGTGCAAGACGCGGTCAACCGCTGGTGGTGGCCCTGCCTGATGATGTTCGGCCCGCCCGATGACCAGAGCCCCAACTCGGCCCAGGGCATGCGCTGGGGCATCAAGCGGGTCAGCAATGACACGCTGCGGCAGAAGTTTGTCGATGCCACGGTCGACCAGGCCAAGCTGCTGGGCGTGACGCTGCCCGACCCCGATCTGCAATGGAACGAAGAGCGCGGCCACTGGGATTTCGGCGCCATCGACTGGCCCGAGTTCTTCCGCGTGCTGGCCGGTGACGGGCCCTGCAACCAGGAGCGCCTGGCCAAGCGGGTGAAGGCCTGGGACGACGGCGCCTGGGTGCGCGAGGCGGCGCTGGCGCATGCGCAGAAACATGCGAAAAAGTTTGCCACCCAACAGCAGGCGGCTTGAGCCGGAGCCTTTGCAATGACCGAAGCTAACACCCAAACCGAGTGGCCGAAAGCCACAAACGCGGCCACCGAATGGCCGCTGTGGGAAGTGTTCGTGCGCAGCCGCGCCGGCCTAGACCACAAGCACTGCGGCAGCCTGCACGCCACCGATGCGGCAATGGCGGTGCAACTGGCGCGTGACGTGTACACCCGCCGCCAAGAGGGCTGCAGCGTCTGGGTGGTGCCCAGCGCCCAGATCACCGCCAGCGACCCGGCCGACAAGGCCATGTACTTCGACCCCGCCGAAGACAAGGTGTACCGCCACCCCACGTTCTACAAGCTGCCCAGCGAACTTGACCACATGTGAGGCCCTTGGAGACATTCACATGACCGCCTCCATCCAACTGCAACACACGCCGCAGCTGCACTACCTGCTGCGCCTGGGCGACACCTGCCTGATCCTGGGCCAGCGCCTGGGTGAATGGTGCGGCCACGGCCCGGTGCTGGAAGAAGACATTGCGCTGGCCAACATGGCACTCGACCTGATCGGCCAGGCGCGTGCCGTGCTGACACTGGCCGGCAGCACCGAAGGCCGGCAATTCAATGAAGACCAGCTCGCCTTCCTGCGTGACGAGCGTGACTACCGCAACCCCACGCTGGTTGAGCTTGCGCGTGGTGACTTCGCTTTCACCGTGCAGCGCAACCTGTTTGCAGCCACGCTGCTGAAGCTGCTGTGGCAGGGCTTGGCCACGTCCAGCCATGCCGAGCTGGCAGCCATCGCCGGCAAGGCCGTCAAAGAAGCGCGTTACCACCAGCAGCATGCGGCCGACTGGGTGGTGCGCCTGGGCGACGGCACGGCTGAGTCGCAGCAGCGCAGCCAGGCCGCGCTCAGGCAACTGTGGCGCTATGTACCCGAGCTGTTTCACGCCGATGTGGTGGACGAGGCCGCCGCTGCCAGCGGCCTGGGCCCGCGCTGGTCAGACCTGCAGGCCGACTGGCGCAATGAGGTGGGCGCGGTGCTGGCCGAGGCCGGCCTGCAGCCGCCGGTGGACACCAAGTTCCGCAGCACCGGCAAACAAGGCGTGCACAGCGAGCACATGGGCGCGCTGCTGGCTGAAATGCAGCAATTGCAACGCAGCTTCCCCGAGGGTGTGTGGTGAGCCCCGCCCGGCCGCCCGAAGGGGCTCACTCCCGCTTGGCGGGACGGGCCGCAGGCCCAAGGGTGCTGGCATGAACGCGCTGGCTGCCTTGCCAACCCCGCGCGTCGCCCAGGCCTGGGCCGTGCTGGCCACCGTGCCCGACCCCGAGGTGCCGGCGCTCAGCCTGTGTGACCTGGGCATCGTGCGCGCTGTGCAAGACGGCGGCAGCTTGCTGACGGTGGTGCTCACACCCACCTACTCGGGCTGCCCCGCCACCGAGGTCATCAGCCAGAGCGTGGTGGATGCGTTGACCGCCGCCGGCCTGGGCCCGGTGGCTATCAGCATGCAGCGCGCCCCGGCCTGGACGACCGACTGGATCAGCGACGACGGCCGGCGCAAATTGCGCGACTACGGCATCGCACCGCCCGGCCCGGTGCATGCCAGCGCGGGTGTGCCGATCCGCCTGGTGGGCCGGCGCGCCGCTGTGGCCGTGGCCTGCCCACGCTGCAACAGCCTGGCCACCGAGCGGCTGTCAGCCTTTGGCGCCACTGCCTGCAAATCGCTGTACCGCTGCACCGCCTGCCGCGAGCCGTTTGAACACTTCAAGCCCATCTGAGACCGAAAGCACAGCGATGAGCGCCTTGTTCCACCCGCTGACGGTGCGCGCCGTCGAGCCCGACACCAGCGAAGCGGTGGTCGTCAGCTTCGACGTGCCCGAAGCCCTGCGCGCCACCTTCGGCTTCACCCAGGGCCAGTACCTCACGCTGCGCAAATTGATCGACGGCCAAGACCTGCGCCGCAGCTACAGCATCTGCGCCGGCGTCGATGACGGTGAATTGCGCGTGGGCGTGCGCAAGGTCAAGGGCGGGGTGTTCAGCAACTGGATCAACGCCCACCTGCAGCCCGGTGACACGGTGCAGGTGATGGCGCCGCAGGGCCGTTTCTTCGTGCCGCTGGACCCCAATGCACAGCGCCACCACCTGGGCATTGCCGGGGGCAGCGGCATCACGCCGATCCTGTCGATCATGAAGACGGTGCTGGGGCGTGAGCCGCGCTCGCGCTTCACGCTGGTCTACGGCAACCGCAGCCTGCAGAGCACCATGTTCAAGGAAGAGTTGGAAGACCTGAAGAACAGCCACATGCAGCGCCTGGTGCTGCACCACGTCTTCAGCGACGAGCCCACCGATTCCCCATTGAACATGGGCGTGATGAACCGCGACAAGCTGGGTGACTTTCTGCGCAGCGTGGTGCCGGCAGCCGGCATCGCCCATGCCTACATCTGTGGCCCGTTCCAGATGAACGACGAGGCCGAGGCCGCCTTGCTGGCAGCCGGCGTGCCTGAGGAGCGGGTGCATATCGAGCGCTTTGGCGTGGCGCCGCAGGCGGGTACAGCCGTGGGTGCGGTTGAGCATGAAGCGCAGCCGGGCGACGCCGAAGAATCCCGCATCGTCATCATCCGAGACGGGCTGCGCCGAGAGATCCAGTTCCACAAGCACCAGCCCAGCATCCTGGACGCAGCGGCTGCCGCCGGGCTGGAGGTGCCGTTCTCTTGCACATCCGGCGTGTGTGGCACCTGCCGTGCCAAGCTGTTGGAAGGCGAGGTGCGCATGCAGCGCAACTTTGCGCTCGACAAGGCCGAGGTGGCGGCGGGCTTCGTGCTGTGCTGCCAGGCACACCCGCTCACTGAGCGGGTGGTGCTGTCCTTCGACGAAAGATAACCGGCATGGCACGCGGCCGCGCCGCCGGCTACGACGACCAGCGTGACGCCATCCTGCAGCACGCTGCCGCGCTGTTTGCGCGCCATGGCTACCCGGCCACGTCGATGAACCAGGTGGCGCTGGCCTGCGGGCTGAGCAAGGCCACGCTGTACCACTATTACCGCGACAAGGACGCGCTGCTGGCCGAGATTGCCCAGACCCATGTGCAGCGCCTGCAGGCCCTGGTGCATGAGGTGGCCGCCCAGTCACTGGCGCCTGAGCCGCAGCTGCGCCTGCTGATCCAGCGCATCGTGGCCGAATATGCCGGGGCCCAGAACGCCCACCGCGTGCTGACCGAAGACGTGCGCTTTCTGCCGCCCGATGACCGCGAGCGCATCCTGGCGATGGAGCGCGCGGTGGTGATCAAGCCCGGCGATGTGACGGAATGCCGCATCGGTGGCCTGGGTAGGTTGAGTAATCCGGTTGTGAAACGTGACTGGTAGCTTGCGCTTCGCCGCGCTCGCGCTGCTGTTATTTATCGCCGCGTGCAACAAAACGCCTCAGCTTGCGAAGCTGCCAAACGATGCGGTCATTCTCGCTTTCGGCGACAGCCTGACCTTCGGCACCGGCGCAACGCCGGAAACGAGCTATCCGGCGGCGCTGGAAAAACTGATCGGGCATCGAGTTGTCGCCGCGGGGGTGCCGGGAGAAGTAACCGCCAACGGTCTGGAACGCCTGTCCGATGTTCTCGAAGAGGAGCAGCCCAACCTCTTAATCCTTTGCCACGGCGGCAACGATTTGCTGCGCCAGACCGGCGAAGCGGAAGCGGAATCGAACTTGCGCGCCATGGTTTCGCTCGCACAGAGCAAAGGTGTGCAAGTGGTCATGCTCGCCGTCCCGAAACCGGGATGGAGTCTCGCGTCGCCTGCGTATTATGAAAGGATCGCTAACGAATTCAAGCTGCCGATTGAAACCGG
>JANNMP010000099.1:0-2207 GCA_031398015.1 Burkholderiaceae bacterium | reverse complement strand
GCCAGCCGCATCGAAGAGCACCGCATCGTGTTGATCGACCGCGCCGCCGGCGTGCCACCGGCGGTGGCCGCAGCCCGGCAGGCACTGCTGCGGTCATTGATCGACAGCGGCACGCTGGGCGCCTGGTACAGCCTGGCCGACGGCCCGGTGGCCGAGGTGCTGCTGGCACGCGGCACCGACACAGCCGGCCTGCAGGCGGCGCTGGCGCCGTATTCGGCCAACCTGGCCACCGTGTCTGCCAACAACCCTGCCGGCGACAGGCCGGCGGTGCAGGTGTGGCGGCAGTGGCTCAGCCCAGGCGTGGTCGGGCCGAGGTAGGCAGCCAGCGGCCAGACGCCTGAACCGGCCCGGTCCTACAGCGCAGCGCGGCCATGACCGTGTCCACGCCGCGCTGGCGTGGCGCAAGCTGACGGTCAACAATCTGATCCGCTCAGCAGAAAGGCTGCCCATGCCCATGCCGGTGCAACTGACAGTGAATGGCCAGCCGCACGCGCTGCAACTCGATGAACGTGTGTCGGTGCTTGACGCCCTGCGTGACCACCTGGGCGTGATGTCGGTCAAGAAGGGTTGCGACCACGGCCAGTGCGGTGCCTGCACCGTGCTGCTGGACGGCCGCCGCGTGCTGGCCTGCCTGTGCCTGGCGGTCTCGCATGACGGCGCGGCCGTCACCACCGCCGAGGGCCTGGGCAGCGGCGGCGCGCTGCACCCGCTGCAGCAGGCCTTCATCGACCATGACGGCCTGCAATGCGGCTACTGCACGCCGGGGCAGATCTGTTCAGCCGTGGGCATGCTGGACGAGGCGGCGCAGGGCCACCCCAGCCTGGTCACGGCGGGTGCCGACGCCGCCCAGACGCTCAGCGACACCGACATCCGCGAGCGCATGAGTGGCAACCTGTGCCGCTGTGGCGCTTACGTCAACATCGTCGCGGCCATCCGCAGCGTGGCGGTGGGGGCATGAGCCCCGGCCGGCCGCCCGAAGGGGCTCATTCCCGCTTGGCGGGACCGCGCGCAGCGCGCAGGGTGCCCTGATGACACCGTTCAGCTACCACCGCGCTGCCAGCGTGGCGGATGCGGTGGCCAAGCTGGGCAGCGGCGGCGCGTTTCTGGCCGGTGGCACCAACCTGCTGGACCACATGCGCCTGGGGCTGCGCGCACCCAGCCATCTGGTGGATGTGAGCCGGCTGCCGCTGGCCCAGATCAGCCGCAACGATGACGGCGTGCTGCATGTGGGCGCACTGGTGCGCAACAGCGACATGGCGGCGCATGCGCTGGTGCGCCAGCACCAGCCACTGGTGGTGCAGGCGCTGCTGGCTGGCGCCTCGGGCCAGCTGCGCAACATGGCCACCACCGGCGGCAACTTGTTGCAGCGCACACGCTGCCTGTACTTTCAGGATGTGAGCACGCCCTGCAACAAGCGCTTGCCGGGCAGCGGTTGTTCAGCACGCGACGGCCATGGCCGCAGCAACGCCTTGTTTGGTGCGTCCGATGCCTGCGTGGCTGTGCACCCGTCAGACTTGTGCGTGGCGCTGGCGGCACTGGACGTGACGGTGGTGGTGCAAGGGCCGGCGCGCGGCAGGCACGCTGGCCTGGCCGAGCGGCGCATCCCGTTTGCCGACTTGCACCGCCTGCCTGGCAGCACACCCGATGTCGACAGCAACCTGGCCGACAGCGAGCTGATCACCGCGCTGGAGATCGCGCCGCTGCCTTGGGGCCAGAACGCGATGTACCGCAAGCTGCGTGACCGCGCGTCTTACGCGTTTGCACTGGTGTCGGTGGCGGCGGCGCTGCATGTGCGTGGCGGCATCGTGCAGGATGTGCGCCTGGCGTTGGGCGGTGTGTCGCACAAACCGCACCGCGCCCACACTGCCGAGGCCATGCTGCGTGGTGGCGCGGCCTCGCAGCAGGCCTTTCTGGCAGCGGCCGACGCCGAACTGGCCGACGCCCGGCCGGGTGTTGACAACGCCTACAAGCTGCCGATGCTGCGCAACACCATCGCTGCGGTGCTGGTCAGCCTGGCCCAGGGCGCAGTGGCATGAACGCGGCGCCCACACCCGGCGTGTTGCCAGTTGCCAGCGTCGGCCAGCCGCTGCCACGCAGCGACGGGCGGTTGAAAGTGACCGGCACAGCGCCCTATGCCTATGAGCAGGCGGTGGCTGACCCGGTGCATTTGTTCCCGATCACCGCGCCCATCGCACGCGGCCGCATCA
>JANNMP010000096.1:0-4016 GCA_031398015.1 Burkholderiaceae bacterium | reverse complement strand
GGCATGGTCCAGCAACTGGCGCATCGAGACGAGTGGCATGGTGAATCCTGGGCAGTGGGTGTGGGGGCGCCGCGCGGCGGGCCATGAAACCGCGTTGTAACCCAGCAGATTGTATCGGCCGACCCCCCCGCCAGGGCATGCCCGCAGCGCCACGCCGGGGCGGCGCTTCAGGCCACCCGGCACACCTTGAGCATGTTGGTGCCACCGGGGTAGCCCATCGGCTCGCCGCAGGTGATGGCGTAGGTGTCGCCGGGGCGCAGCACGCCGCGCGCCACCAGCACCTGCTCGGCCTCGGCCAGCGCCTTGTCACGGTCACTGTGGGCCGGCATCAGCAGCGGGCGCACGTTGCGGTACAGCGCCATGCGGGCCTGCGAGCCGGGCTTGGATGTCAAGCCGAAGATCGGCACATGGATGTTGTGCCGGCTCATCCACAGCGCGGTGCTGCCCGATTCGGTCAGCGCCACGATGGCCTTGCAGCCCAGGTGGTAGGCGGTGAACAGCGCGCCCATGGCGATGGATTGGTCGATGCGGCCGAACACCCGGTCGGTGAAGTTGGCGTCCAGCCGCACGTCTTCGGCGCGCTCGGCTTCCAGTGCGATGGCGGCCATCTGCTCCACGGTCTCCACCGGGTAGCGGCCGGCGGCGGTCTCGGCGCTCAACATCACCGCGTCGGTGCCGTCCAGCACCGCATTGGCCACGTCGGACACCTCGGCCCGCGTCGGCACCGGGTTGACGATCATGCTTTCCATCATCTGCGTGGCGGTGATGGTGATCTTGTCCATCTCGCGCGCCATGCGGATCATCTTTTTCTGCAGCGCCGGCACGGTGGCGTTGCCCACTTCCACCGCCAGGTCACCACGCGCCACCATGATGCCGTCGCTGGCGCGCAGGATGTGCTCCAGCTGCGGGATGGCCTCGCTGCGCTCGATCTTGGCGATCATCGCCGGCTTGTGGCGCCAGGGCTCACCGGCCACGTTGGCCAGCTGGCGGGCCATTTCCATGTCGGTGGCGTTCTTGGGGAAGCTGACCGCCAGGTAGTCGCACTGGAACGACATCGCGGTCTTGATGTCGTCCATGTCCTTGGCGGTCAGCGCCGGCGCGGTCAGGCCACCGCCTTGCTTGTTGATGCCCTTGTTGTTGCTCAGCTCGCCGCCCACCTTCACCACGGTGTGCACTTGCTCGCCGCGCACCGCTTCCACGGTCAGCACCAGCAGGCCGTCGTTGAGCAGCAGGGTGTCGCCGGGCTTCACGTCGCGTGGCAGCTCCTTGTAGTCCAGGCCCACGCCGTCCAGCGCGCCCAGCGGCTCACGCGCGGCGTCCAGCACAAAGCGCTCGCCGTTGACCAGCATCACCTTGCCGTCGGCAAATTTGCCAACGCGGATCTTCGGGCCCTGCAGGTCGGCCATCAGCGCCACCGGCTTGCCCAGCTTCAAGGCAATGCTGCGCACCAGCGCGGCGCGGTCGATGTGGTCTTGCGCCTTGCCGTGGCTGAAGTTCAGCCGCACCACATCCACCCCGGCCAGCAACAGGCGCTCCAGCACCTGCGGGTCACTGCTCGCGGGGCCGAGCGTGGCGACGATCTTGGTGGCGCGTGACATGGGGCACTCCATTGGGCAGAAGAGGCGCGGATTATCTTCCGCCCACCCGGCGCAACTGCCGCTGCCCAAAACGCATCTGCGGATCGGGTGTGTTGCGCATTCCAACGGCCACGGCTTGTCGCTACCCTTCGAGGGCGCGGATTCGAGACCCGACAACCAGCCGCGCGCGTCAGAGCCAGCCGGAGACACCCCATGCCAGACCTGCAACCAACACCGCCGGCCTTTGCGCAGGCCAACGGCATCCGCCTGTGCTACGACACCTTCGGCGCGGCCGACGCGCCGCCCTTGCTGCTGATCATGGGCCTGGCCGCGCAGATGGTGGCCTGGGACGATGGCTTCTGCAGCCGGCTGGCCGCGCTCGGCTACCGGGTGATCCGCTTTGACAACCGCGACATCGGCTTGTCCAGCCACTTCAGCGCCGCCGGCGTGCCCGACATCGGCGCGGCCATTGGCGCTGCGTTGCAAGGCCAGCCGGTTCAGGCGCCCTATCTGCTGCGCGACATGGCCGACGACGCGTTGGGCCTGCTCGACGCGCTGGGCATCGGCAGCGCCCATGTGGTGGGTGCGTCGATGGGCGGCGCCATTGCCCAGACCATGGCCATCCACCACCCCACACGCCTGCGCTCGCTCACGTCGATCATGGCCACCAGCGGCGCGCCGGGCCTGCCCGGGCCCACGCCGGCGGCCATGGCGGTGCTGCTCAAACCCACGCCGCTGGATTGGGACGGCTACCTGGCCGGCTACCAAAGCACCTGGAAGGTGCTGCGCGCTGGCAGCTTTGCGGACGACGAGGCCCGCGACGCCGAGCGCGCCAGGCTGAACTTCAGCCGTGGGCTGAACCCGGCCGGCGTGGCCCGCCAGATGGTGGCCATCCTGGCCTCGGGCAGCCGCCGTGATCAATTGGCTGCGGTGCGTGTGCCCACGCTGGTGATCCACGGTGATGTGGACCCCTTGGTGCCGCTGGCCTGCGGCGTCGACACTGCGCAGGCCGTGCCCGGCGCCAAGCTGGTGGTGGTCAAGACCATGGGCCATGCGCTGCCGATTTCGCTGTGGCCCACCTTGATCGACGCCATCGCCAACCACGCGGCATCAGCAGGCGCCTGAAGTCCGCCGCCAATTGCCCAAGACTCACCAACCACCACGAGGAGACAAGACCATGGACCACCTGAGCAGCATGGACGCCGCGTTCCTGCACTTCGAGACACCCGAGACACCGATGCACGTGGGCAGCCTGATGCTGTTCGAGCTGCCCAAGGGTTACGACGGTGATTTCTACGACGACGTGAAGACGCTGGTGGGCAAGCGTTTGCACCTGGCCACGCTGTTCCACCGCAAGCTGGCGCAAATGCCGTTCGAGCTGGCCGAGCCGGTGTGGATCGATGACGATGACATCGACCTCGACTACCACGTGCGCAACCTGACGCTGCGCCGCCCCGGCAGCAAGGCGCAGCTGGAGCAATTGATCGCGCGGCTGCATTCCAGCTTGCTCGACCGCAGCCGCCCGCTGTGGGAGATCTATGTCATCGACGGCCTGGACAACGGCCAGATCGCCTACTACACCAAGGCCCACCACAGCGGCATCGACGGCAAGGCCGGGGTCGAGCTGGCCAAGGTGTTCTACGACCTGACGCCCGAGGTGCGCGAGGTGCCGCCACCCCGGCGCTCACGCCAGCCCAACAACTACCAGCTGGGCGTGGTGGAGCTGCTGCGGGCGGCGGTGTCGAATGCCGGCGCCCAGTACATGCGGCTGGGCAAGCTGTTGCCGCAGGCCGCCAAGGCGCTGGCCGCAGCCAGCAAGGCGGTGCGCAACCGCAAGCCCGCGCCTGGCCAGCGCAAGCTCAACCTGGGGCTGGCGCCCAAGACGATCTTCAACACCGCCATCACCAACCAGCGCTCGTTCACCACCCTCACATTGCCGCTGGCCGACATCAAGGCACTGGGCAAGCGCGCGGGCGGCACCGTCAACAGCGTGGTCATGGCGATGTGCAGCAGCGCGCTGCGGCGTTTCTTGCTGGACCGCAACCTGTTGCCCAAGAAGCCGCTGATCGCGATGGTGCCGGTCAGCCTGCGCAGCGCGGGGGACGACGCGATGAACAACCAGGTCTCGGCAATCCGCGTTGACCTGGCCACCGAGCTGGCCGACCCGGCGGCGCGCTTCCAGGCCATCCATGCCTCGTCAGAGGCCGCCAAGGCGGTGGTCAGCGAATTGAAACCGGTGCTGGGCGTGGACATGCCGATCACCGGCGCGCCGTGGTTGATGACCGGCATGGCTTCACTGTTCGGGCGCTCGAACCTGGCGTCGCGGCTGCCGGCGGCGGCCAATGTGGCCATCTCCAACGTGCCCGGCATCCCGGTGCCGCTGTACATGGCCGGTGCGCGCATGCTGCACTACTACCCGGTGTCGATCCCCTACCACGG
>JANNMP010000089.1:0-7089 GCA_031398015.1 Burkholderiaceae bacterium | reverse complement strand
GCTGCCGATCATGGCGATCACATCGCCCTGGTCGGCACGCAGGCTCACGTCCTTCAACACCTCGTGGTTGCCGAAGCGCTTGACCAGGCCTTCGGCCAGCAGCAGCGGTGTGGTGGTGGCAGGTGTCATCGGGTGGGGGCTCAAGGGCTGCGCAGCTTGCCGCTGGGCTGCAGGCTGATGCCGGTGATCTTGGCCGGCTGCTGGCCGCGTGTGGCACAGCGCTCAAGGCAGCCAGCATAGGGCACGCCAGCCAGCCGGGCGCCGGCCTGGCTGTTGGGTTAGGGTGCAGGCATGGGCTTGCCTCGCACCGCCGCCGCCGCCGCCGCCACCGCCACCGCCACCGCCACCGCCACCGCCACCACGCCGCTGGCTGCCGGCCTGGCCTGGGGCCTGCTGGCGGCCGCCATCTGGGCGAGTTATTCGGTGCTGGCGCGGCTGGCGGTCAAGTCAGGCCTGAGCCCGGGTGACTTGACACTGCTGCGCTTTGCGCCCGGCGCGCTGATCATGCTGCCGTTCGTGTGGCGCTGGTGCCGGCAGTCGGGCTGGCGTGGTCTGGCCGGCATCGGCTGGGCGCGTGGCTTGGTGCTCACCGTGTTGGCCGGCCCGGGCTTCAGCCTGTTGTTCATGACCGGCTTCACGCTGGCGCCGCTGGCCCATGGTGCGGTGGTGGCGCCGGCCTTCCAGATGTTGACCGGCCTGGTGCTGGCCGCAGCCATTGCCCACCAGCGCTGGACGCGCGAGACCGCCGCCGGTGCCGCCGCCGTGCTGCTGGGCCTGGCTTGCATCGGCGGCGACAGCCTGCTGCATGGTGAGGGCCCGCGCACCCTGCTGGGCGATGCGCTGTTTGCATCGGCCGGCGCCTGCTGGGGCGTGTTCGGCGCGTTGTCACGGCGCTGGCAGGTTGACCCGCTGCGCGTCACCGGTGTGGTGGTGGTGCTGTCGTTCGCGTTGTTTGCGCCGGGCTTTTTGCTGCTGGCTGACCTGGGCCGGCTGGCCGCTGCCGGGCCAGCAATGCTGGCGCTGCAGGTGCTGGCCCAGGGCCTGGGCGCCGGTCTGGTGGCGGTGCTGGCCTTCAGCCGCGCGGCGGCGCTGCTGGGCTCGGGCCGGGCGGCGTTTTTCGGCGCGCTGGTGCCGGGGGCGGCGGCCTTGCTGGCCATCCCCGTGCTGGGCGAGGTGCCCACTGGGCTGCAGGTGCTGGGCATCGTGGCAGTGGTGCTGGGGCTGCTGGTGGCGTTTGGGGCGGTGGGCCTGCTGCTGCGGCGTGGCCGCCAGGGCTGATCGGCCGCCACGCCGCCCGGTTGACACACCCGGCATGCGCATCCGCTCCCATCTGTTGCTGCTGGCTGCGGTGGTGCTGTTGCCGGGCCTGCTGGCTGCCACCGTGGCTGTCGTCAAAGTGCGCGACAGCGCGCGTGACACGGCACTGCGTGAGCTGCGTGAAACCGTGCGCGCCACCGCGCTGCTGGTCGACGGCGAGGTGCAGCGCTCGCTGGGTGCACTCGGCGCGCTGGGGCAATCACAGCATCTGCAGACCGGTGACTTTGCCGCCTTGTACGCCCAAGCCGCAGCGGTCGACCGCAAGCCCGATGTGTGGACCCTGGTGCTGGACGACACTGGCCAGCAGCGCATGAACACCAGCCAGCCCCATGGCGCGCCGCTGCCACCACCGGCAGCGCAAGAACGGGTGGCGCGCGCGCTGCAGACCCAGCGCCTGGTGGTGTCTGACCTGATCGCCGGGCCGGCCACCGGCAAGCTGCTGACCACCCTGTACCTGGCGGCCAAGCCGTCGCCTGCGGGCCGGTTTGTGGTGGCGCAGGCGTTTTCGGTCGATCACTGGGCCAAGGCGGGCATCCAGCCCGACGGCCGCGCGTCATGGATCGTGGCCATCATCGACCGCAACGGCCGGTTCATCTGGCGCAGCCACCGCCGCGACCAGTACCTGGGCGGCCAGGCGCGGCCCGAGCTGGTGGCCGCTGCGGCGATGGCGCCTGACGGGCTGATCCGCCATGCCACGCTGGAGGGCATCGAGTCCTACGACGCCTTCACCCACACGGCGCTGACCGGCTGGACGGTGGCCGTGGCCGCACCGGTGCCCACCATCGAGGCGGCCGCCACCCAGGCGGTGGTGTGGCTGGCTGCGGGCGCGGCCATGGCCTTCGGCTTGGCGTTGCTGGGCGCCACCGGGCTGGCGCGGGTGCTGCTGGGGGCGATCAACACCGCGTCGGACGCCGCGCGTGCGCTGGGGCGGGGCCAGACGCCGCTGGCACCGCGCACGGCGGTGGCCGAAGTCAATGCCTTGAACAGCGCGCTGGCTGATGCTGCGCGCTTGCTGGCGCAGGAGCAGCGTGGCCGCAAGGCTGTGGAGCAGGAGCGCGAACAGCTGCTGGACAACGAGCGCCTGGCGCGCGAGGCCGCGCAGCAGGCCAACCTGGCCAAGGACAAGTTCCTGGCGCTGCTGGGCCATGAGCTGCGCAACCCGATGGCGGCGATCGCCGGCGCCAGTGACGTGCTGGCCCGCAGCCGGGCTGACGCCGCTGTGCAAGACCGTTTCCTCGCCGTCATCCAGCGCCAGAACCGCCACATGGGCCGCATCGTCGATGACCTGCTCGACGTGAGCCGCATGCTGTCGGGCAAGCTTGAATTGCAGGCCCGCCCGCTCGACCTGGCGGCCTGCGTGCGCAGTTGCATCGAGGCACTGCAGGTCAGCGGGCGAGGCAGCGGCCAGCGCTGGCGCATCGAGGCGCAAACCGTCTGGGTGCAGGCTGACCCGGTGCGGCTGGAGCAGATCGTCAACAACCTGGCGGTCAATGCGATGCACTTCTCGCCACCGGGCGCCGACGTTGCGGTGGTGGTGCGCGCCGAGCCAGCGTTTGCGGTGGTGCAGGTCAGCGACAGCGGGCCCGGTGTGCCAGCGGCGCTGCTGCCGCACATCTTCGAGCCGTTTGTGCAGGGCCCGCCACCGGCGGGGCAGCCTGCGGCCGGCTTGGGCATCGGCCTGGCGCTGGTCAAGCAGCTGGTGGAATTGCACGGTGGTGAGGTGTCGGTGCGCCCGGGCGACGGCGGCGTCGGCGCCACATTCAGCGTGCGGCTGCCGCGCATCACGCCGCCCAGCTTGCCGGCGCCGGCAGCGGCACCCACAAGCCACGCGCTGGACGGCTGCCGGGTGCTGCTGGTCGATGACAACGCCGATGCCCGCGCGGCCATTGCACAACTGCTGCAGGCCATGGGTTGCCGTGTGCGCGAGGCCGCAGACGGCGCCGCTGCGCTGGGCATGGCGGCGCGCGAGGTGCCCGACATCATCGTCATGGACCTGGGCCTGCCCGACAAGAGCGGCTTGCAGGTGGCCGCCGAGATGCTGGCCTTGCCGGCGCTGCGCCGGGTGCCGCTGGTGGCCTTGAGCGGCTACGGCCAGCGCAGCGACAAAGAGGCTGTGCTGGCAGCGGGCTTTGTCGCCCATCTGGTCAAACCGGTGGCGGTGGATTTGTTGGCCGAGACCATCCGCAGCCTGTGGCAGGGCTGATGTGGCGGGCTGATGTGGCGGACTGATGCGGCTGGCTGATGCGGCGGGCTGATGCGACGGGCTGATGCGACGGGCTTCAGCGGCCACCCAGGCGCGCCGTCAGTCGCGTGGGCCTGGGCTGGCCAGCGTGGGCAGCAGCTTGCGCAGCGCCTTGGTGTCCAGCGGTTTGCGAAGGTGGTGGTCCACCAGGGCATAGGTGTCGGTCACCCGGGCATGGGTTTCGTCCGACCCGGTCACCGCGATCAGCACCACATCGTCGTGGTAGCGGTGGCGCAGCAGGGCGGCCAGCTCGCAGCCGTCAATGCCGGGCATGCCGATGTCCAGCAGCACGCAATGCGGCTGGTGGCGCTCGACGGCGCGGATCGCCTCGTCAGCGCTGTAGGCGGTGACCACGGTGTAGCCGTCCAGCATGAGCTGCATGGCCAGGGTGTCGGCCACGTCGGGCACATCGTCGACCACCACCACCCGCACTTCATCCGCGTGCATGCGCGTTGCTCCGGTTGCTGGGCTTGCCGGTTGATTCGGCGCCGGTGCAGTTTACAAAGGATGTCGCGCACGGGATGGCTGGCGCGTGCTGACGTTGCAGGCAATCGCGACGCCACGCCGACAAATGGCATACAGTTTGGTACTACATTGATGAGGTCTAACACCATGGCCCAGCCAGACGACGCCGTCACCATCAGCATCCGCGCCAAGTCAGGCCAGCGTGATCTGATTGACCAGGCTGCCAAACGGCTCGGCCGCAGCCGGTCAGACTTCATGCTGGAAGCAGCTTTCAGACAAGCCGAAGACGTGTTGCTCGACCAGACTTTCTTCACGGTCAGCAGCGAACAGATGGCGGCATTCCAAGCCCTGCTTGACAACCCGCCAGCAGCCACTGACCGCCTGCGCCGCTTGCTGAGCGCACCCGCTCCCTGGGACAAGGCCAAGTGATTTCTGCGCCCGAGCCACTGGCGCAACACCATGTGCTCGATGGGTTTGATTGTGGTGAGCCGTCGCTGGGTGCCTGGTTGAAGCGGCGTTCGGCAGGCAATCAATTCAGCGGCTCGTCACGCACCTATGTGGTGTGCTCGGACAACGCGGTGATCGGCTACTACTGCCTGGCCGCTGGCGCACTCGGTCATGCTGACGCGACCGGGCCGATGCGCCGAAACCGGCCCGACCCCATCCCCGTGATGCTGCTGGGGCGTCTTGCCATCCACAGATTGCACCACCAGTCTGGCCTTGGCACGGCATTGCTGCGAGATGCCGTGGGGCGCACCTTGCAGGTGGCACAGATCGCCGGCGTTGCCGCGCTGCTGGCGCAGGCCATTTCGCAGGATGCCAAGCGGTTCTACCGGTCGCGCGGCTTCATCGAATCGCCAGTCAAACCGATGCTGATGTGCTTGATGCTCGACACGGTCCGCCAGGCGGCAAAGCGCCCGCCTCAGGAGTCTGTGTAACTTTGCCATCCACACTCAAATGATCTTCGACCCCCGCCCCGCCCAATACCGGTCTTTGAGCAGCCGCTTGTAGAGCTTGCCGGTGGGGTGGCGTGGCAGCTCGGCGTCGAAGTCGACCGACTTCGGGCACTTGATCGGCGACAGGTGTTCGCGGCAGTAGGCGATCAGCGCCGCCTCCAGCGCCGGGCCGGCGTCGGCCATGTCACGCGGCTGCACCACGGCTTTGACTTCCTCGCCAAACTCCTCATTCGGCACGCCCAGCACCGCCACGTCGGCCACCTGGGGGTGGTTGATCAACACGTTCTCGGCTTCCTGCGGGTAGATGTTGACGCCGCCCGAGATGATCATGTAGGCCTTGCGGTCGGTGAGGTACAGGAAGCCCTCGACATCGACAAAGCCCACGTCGCCCAGCGTCGTCCAGCCCTTGGGGTGGGTGCTGCCAGCCGTCTTGGCCGGGTCATTGTGGTAGGCGAACGGCCGGCCGTTGGCAAAGTAGATGGTGCCGCTCTGGCCCACCGGCAGCTCGTTGCCGGTCTCGTCGTCGCAGATCTTCAGCTCGCCGATCACCGCCTTGCCCACCGTGCCGGGGTGGGTCAGCCACTGCTGTGAATCGACCATCGTCACGCCGTTGCCCTCGGTGCCGGCGTAGTACTCCCACAGCACCGGGCCCCACCAGTCGATCATCTGCTGCTTGATGGCCACCGGGCAGGGCGCGGCGGCATGGATCGCCACCTTCAGCGACGCCATGTCGTACCGTGCCCGGGTGGCCTCGGGCAGCTTGAGCAGGCGCACGAACATGGTGGGCACCAGCTGGCTGTGGCTGATGCGGTGCTGCTGCACCAGCTGCAAGTAGCGCTCGGGGTCGAAGTGGCCCATCACCACCACCGTGCCACCCAGGCGCTGCACGCCCAGCGTGTAGCGCAGCGGCGCGGCGTGGTAGAGCGGCGCCGGTGACAGGTAGACCGTCTCGGCGCCCATGCCGTAGAGCCGGGTGAGGATGTCGGTCATCGGGTTGGGCGCGTCGATGGCCTGGTCCTGCGGCGGCACGAACACACCCTTGGGCCGGCCGGTGGTGCCGCTGGAATACAGCATGTCGCCGCCGGCAATTTCATCGGCGATACGCTCGGCGGGCATCGCCGCCACTGCGGTTTCATAGGCTGCCCAGCCCGGTGCGCCATCAAGCCCATCGAGCATCAACCAGTGGCGCACGCCGGGGCAACTGCCCGCCAGGTGCGCCACGGCCTTGGCCATGGCTTGTGACGACACCACCGCCTTGGCAGCGCAGTCATTGACGATGTAGATGACCTCGGCCTCGGTCAGCCGGGTGCTCATGGCGGTGTAGATCAGCCCGGCGCGGTGCGCGCCCCAGCAGATCTCGAAGTAGCGCGGGTGGTTCTCCAGCATCAGCGCAATGTGGTCGCCGGCCTGCAGGCCCAGGCTGCGCCACAACTGGGCAACGCGGTTGGCACCGTCTTCCAGCTCCTGGTAGCTGATCTGCTGGCCGGTGTCGGCCATCACCACAGCGGCTTTGTGTGGCGTGGTGCGGGCATGGTGGAGCGGGTGCAGCACGGGCAGTCCTCGGGGTGGTGGTGGTCTTGGTGGCAGCCACTCTATGCAGCCGGGCCGCGCACTGCTGCATTGCAGGTGACAGCGTTAGCCGGTCAGTGCCGGCGCGGCACGGCTCAATCCACGACCAGCGCCGGGTCAATCTGGCGCAGCCGGTGGTCGACGTAATAGCCACCGGCCTCGGTGTACTGCACAAAGCCGCGACGGCACACCGGGCAACGCCACACGCTGCAGCGGTTGTACGGAAAGTGCCGCACGGCCACCGGCGCATGCGCATGCCAGAAGCTGGTGCCCGGGGCATGGCGCTCCAGCAGCGTGGGCTCGTCGATGCCCGGCTCGCGCAGCGTGCCCACTGGCTGCAGCAGCGGCGCGCCCAACGGTGCGGTGATGGATTCGAAGCCGGCGCATTGCAGCGCCGCGCAATGGCTGCAGCCGGAGGTGGGGCCAATGGCGGCGCGCAGCGATGCGGCGTCCAGCCAGGGCAGGGTGTCGTGCGGCACCGCAGCCCGTTCAGTCTGGCTTGATGTTGTTGTCACGCACCACGCTGGCCCAGATGTCCAG
>JANNMP010000087.1:0-5490 GCA_031398015.1 Burkholderiaceae bacterium | reverse complement strand
GCCCCGGCTGCAGCCACGCCGTCAGCCACCGCACCAGCCGCGCGCCGCACCGCCGCCTTGCCGGCCGACCTGCAGGCCAACCTGCCGCAGCGCCGCCCGGTGGCGCGTGCGGCCGTGCCGCAGATCCAGCGCAAGCTGGCTGTGCTGATCGGCATCGACCGTTACCAGGACGCGCTGATCCCGCAGCTCGGCAACGCCGTGGCCGACGCCCGCGCGGTGGCCAACACGCTGGCCCAGACCCTGGGCTACGACACCCTGGTGCTGGAGAACCCCGGCCGCGCCACCATCCTGCGGGTGCTCAACCAGTTGGCCGGCCAGGTGGGGCCGGCCGATTCGGTGGTGCTGTATTACGCCGGCCACGGCACCCGGGTCGAGCAGACCGGCCTGGGCTACTGGCAGCCGGCGGATGCCGACGCCGGCCGTGCCGACAGCTGGATCAGCAATGCCGACATCGACCGCGTGCTGCGCCAGTTGCCGGCATCGCAGGTGGCGATGGTGTCCGACAGCTGCTACTCGGGCAGCCTGGTGTCGGGTGAGCGCATCCGCGGCGTGGCCACCACGCCCGACCCGGCATTGCTGCTGGGCAAACGCGCGGTGGTGGTGATGACATCGGGCAGCAACGAGCCGGTGTTCGACTCGGGCCTGAACGGCCATTCACCGTTTGCCTGGAACCTGATGCAGGCCATGCAGCAGGTGGGCGGCTGGAAGCCGGGCAGCAATGTCTTCGAGCAAGTGCGCTTTGCGGTGGCGCGCAAGCTGCCACAACGCCCGCAGTACGGCGCCAGCCGGGGCGGTGGCCATGAGACGGGTGCCGACTATCTGTTCGAAGCGCGACAATTGAACCCGCCGCAACGCTGACCCGTCTGCGGCACCCTTGTCTGATGGAGCGCGTGATGATCTTTGTCCCTTTGCGGCCCCTGCTGCTGGCCCTGGCGCTGGCCGTCGGCAGCCCCACGGCCTGGGCCCAGGCCACCGCACCCGCGCCGGTGCTCAAGAGCAACCAGGTGACCGAAGACGCGCTGGTGGACGCCCTGGCCATCGACGTGCCGGCCCCAGCCGACGGCAGCGCCAGCGGCGCCACGCGGGGTTTCCGGCCGTCGGTGCAGCCGGGTGGTTCACCGTTCCAGCCGGCCAAGCCGGCCAGGCCGGCGGCGCCGGGCCGGGCCAACTTGCTGATCACCTTTGCCACCGGCTCGGCCGAGCTGTCGCCCGAGACCATCCGGGTGCTGGAAACCGTGGCCAAGGCCTTGCAAAGCGACCGGCTGGCGGGCTTTGCCTTCCGCATCGAGGGCCATGCCGACCCACGCGGCGGCATCGACTACAACTTGAAGCTGTCAGAAGAACGGGCCCAATCGGTGGCGGCCTACCTGACCAGCAAGCTGGGCGTGCTGCCCGAGCGCATCCAGCCGGTGGGCAAGGGCAGCGCCGAGCTGCTGAACCCCAGCCAGCCTGATGCGCAGGAGAACCGGCGCGTGACCATCGTGACGACGCCCTGAACAGGCGGGGCACGGCTGCCAGCCGGCATGCATCGGCTTGGCCCCAGGGCCGGCCGGTGGCGGGCCCGGTCTCTAGAATCTCCGGCCTTGCCTTCCCGGAGCCTGCTGCATGAACCGTCCCGTCGACCCGCCCGCAGGCGCCTTGCGCCCAACGCCTGAGGGTGCGCCGATCGACACGCAAAGCGGCTTGTCTGCTGCACCCACCACCGGCCTGATCCGCATCCGCGGTGCGCGCCAGCACAATCTGAAGAACCTCGACCTGGACATCCACACCGGCGAGATGACGGTGGTGACGGGCCCCAGCGGCTCGGGCAAATCCAGCCTGGTGTTCGACACGCTGTATGCCGAGGGCCAGCGGCGTTATGTCGAAACCTTCAGCGCCTATGCGCGCCAGTTTCTCGACCGCATGGACCGCCCGGCAGTCGACCGGGTGGACGGCGTGCCACCGGCCATCGCCATCGACCAGACCAACCCGGTGCGCACCAGCCGCAGCACGGTTGGCACGATGACCGAGTTGAACGACCACCTGAAGCTGCTGTTTGCACGCGCGGCGCAGTTGTTCGACAAGCAGACGGCGCAGGCCGTGCGGCATGACACGCCGGAGACCATCCATGCCGACCTGGCGGCCAGGGCTGCAGCAGCGGGCGACCCACGTCTGGTGATCACCTTTCCGGTGGAATTGCCGGCCACGGTGACGCCGGCCGAGGTCGAGCAGTGGCTGTCGGCCAGCGGCTTCACGCGCGTGCAGGCCGAGCGGGTGGTGAATGACCGCAAGCTGCTCGATGTGGTGGCCGACCGGCTGCGTTTGGCGGGTGCCGACAAGATCCGCGTGATCGAGGCCATCGAGCTGGGCCTCAAGCGCGGCAGCGGGCGGCTGAACGTCTACGCCATGGCAGACGCCGATGCCGAGCCCACGCTGTGGCGTTACTCCACCGGCCTGCACTGCCCTGACAGTGACTTGCGCTATGCCGACCCGCAGCCGGCGCTGTTCAGCTTCAACTCGGCCTTTGGCGCCTGCGAGGCCTGCCGCGGCTTCGGCCGGGTGATCGGCGTGGACATGGGCCTGGTGATCCCCGACCAGCGCAAGACGCTGCGCAACGGCGTCATCAAGCCGCTGCAGACCCCCGCCTGGAAAGAGTGCCAGGACGATTTGCTGAAGTACGCCGGTGAGGCCGGCATCCCGCGTGACACCGCCTGGAGCCAGCTGAGCCCGGCCCAGCGGGATTGGGTGATCGACGGCAACCCGAACTTCGCCGGCCACTGGAACAAGCAGTGGTACGGCGTGCGGCGCTTCTTCGGTTACCTGGAGAGCAAGGCCTACAAGATGCACATCCGTGTGCTCTTGAGCAAATACCGCAGCTACACGCCTTGCGGCAGCTGCGGCGGCGCGCGGCTCAAGACCGAGGCCCTGCTGTGGCGCCTGGGGAGCATGACCCACCCCCGAAGCGCCTTCGGCGCTCCCCCTCAAGGGGGCAACCCCAGCGAACCGGCAGAGCCGGATTCGCGGCGTTCGCTGGATGACGTCCTCACACGCGAGCGGTTCATGCCCGTGGGTGTGGCCTGGAGTCGCGATCAGCTCAATGCCATGCCTGGCCTCAGCTTGCACGACTTGATGGTGATGCCCATCGCCCGGCTGCGGCGCTTCTTCGACGGCCTGTCGCTGCCCAGCACCATGCTGGATGAAGCGCTGAAGCTGCTGCTCGACGAAATGCGCACCCGCCTGCGCTACTTGTGCGACGTGGGCCTGGGCTACCTGACACTCGACCGCCAGAGCCGAACGCTGAGCGGCGGCGAGGTGCAGCGCATCAACCTGACCACGGCGTTGGGCACATCGCTTGTCAACACCTTGTTTGTGCTGGACGAACCCAGCATCGGCCTGCACCCGCGTGACATGGGCCGCATCGTCGAGGCCATGCACCGGCTGCGCGACGCCGGCAACACCCTGGTGGTGGTCGAGCACGACCCGGCGGTGATGCTGGCCGCCGACCGGCTGATCGACATGGGGCCGGGCCCGGGGGAACGCGGTGGCCGGATCGTGTTCGACGGCACGCCTGACGCGGCACGCAACGCCGACACGCTGACCGGTGCCTACCTCGGCGCGCGCAAGACGGTGGGCATCGGCCTGCGGCGCTTTGTCAACGACAGCACGCCCAAGCTGATCCTGCAAGGCGTGCGTGAGCACAACCTGCAGAACATCGAGGTCAGCTTTCCGCTGCAACGGCTGACGGTGGTCACCGGCGTCAGCGGCTCGGGCAAGAGCAGCCTGGTGCAAGACGTGCTGGTGCCGGCGCTGCTGCGCCACTTCGGCAAGCCCACCGAAGGCGCCGGCGCGCACGACGCGCTGCTGGGCATGGACTGGTTGAGCGACGCGGTGTTCGTCGACCAGAGCCCGATCGGCAAGACCGCGCGCAGCAACCCGGCAAGCTATGTGGGCGCGTTCGATGAAATCCGCAAGCTGTTTGCGCTGGCGCCGATGGCGGTTGAGCGCCACTACGGCGCCGGCATGTTCAGCTTCAACGCCGGTGACGGGCGCTGCCCTACTTGCGGCGGCAGTGGCTTCGAGCATGTGGAAATGCAGTTCCTGAGCGACGTGTACCTGCGTTGCCCCGATTGCGACGGCAAGCGCTTCCGCGCCGAGTTGCTCGAAGTCAAGCTGATCCGCGGGCCTTACCAGCTCAGCGTGGCCGACGTGCTGGAACTCACCGTCTCCGAGGCCTGCGTGGTGTTCAGCGGCGACACGGCAGTGACGGCGCGGCTGCAGCCCATCGTCGATGTGGGGCTCGACTATGTGCGCCTGGGCCAGCCGGTGCCCACGCTCAGCGGCGGTGAGGCGCAGCGGCTGAAGCTGGCGGGCTTCCTGGCCGATGCCGCCAGTGGCCCCAGGCAGCCGGCAGCGAAGAAGGGCACGCTGTTCCTGTTCGACGAGCCCACCACCGGCCTGCATTTCGACGACATCGCCAAGCTGATGCGCAGCCTGCGCAAGCTGCTGGAGGCAGGCCATTCGCTGATCGTCATCGAGCACAACCTGGACGTGGTGCGCAGCGCCGACTGGATCATCGACCTGGGGCCCGAGGGCGGCGATGCCGGTGGCCACCTGGTGTGCACTGGCACACCCGAGGATGTGAAGGCGCATGGCACATCGCACACCGGCAAGGCACTGCGTGATTACGAGGTGTCGCTGGGCATCAGCCTGGCGGTGGAAGAAGGCCGGCCGCTGCAACTGGTGGCCAAGGCGCGGCGCGATGCCGCACGGCTGGCGGCAGGCAATGACATCCGCATCGTCAATGCCAAGGAGCACAACCTCAAGAGCTTGAACGTGGACATCCCACGCGGCAAGTTCAGCGTGGTCACCGGCGTGTCGGGCTCGGGCAAGAGCACGCTGGCCTTCGACATCCTGTTCAACGAAGGCCAGCGGCGTTACCTGGAAAGCCTGAACGCCTATGCCCGCAGCATCGTGCAGCCAGCAGGGCGGCCCGAGGTGGACGCGGTGTATGGCATCCCGCCCACGGTGGCCATCGAGCAGCGGCTGAGCCGGGGCGGCCGCAAGAGCACCGTGGCCACCACCACCGAGGTGTGGCATTTCCTGCGTCTGCTGTGGGTGAAGCTGGGCACCCAGCGCTGCGTCAAAGACGGCGCCGAAGTGCGGCCGCAAAGCGTGGAGAGCATCGCCGCGCAACTGCTGCGTGACCACAAGGGCCAGCATGTGGGCCTGCTGGCGCCGCTGGTGGTCAACCGCAAGGGCGTCTACACCGACCTGGCCAAATGGGCCAAGGCGCGTGGCCACAGCCATCTGCGGGTGGACGGTGAATTCCTGAAAGTGGACCCCTGGCCGAGGCTGGACCGCTTCAAGGAACACACGCTGGAGCTGCCGGTGGCCGACCTGGTGGTGTCACCCGCCAACGAGGCGGCGCTGCGGGAAGCGCTGGCCAAGGCGCTGGATCTGGGCAAGGGTGTGCTGCACCTGCTGGCACCGCTGGAAGGCCTGGCAGCAGCC
>JANNMP010000064.1:0-1944 GCA_031398015.1 Burkholderiaceae bacterium | reverse complement strand
TGCGCCGCCAGCACCAGGAAGATGAACAGCAGCGCCAGCACGAACACCAGGCCCAGCGCGCCTGATGACGAGCGGAATTCGCGGCTGACGCCGTTCAGCTCGGTCACATAGCCCTGCGGCAGCAGCTTGGCGGATGTGGCGTCCATGAAGGCCAGCGCTTCACCCAACGAGTAACCAGGCGCCAGGTTGGCGGTGATGCTGACCGAGCGGCGCTGGTTGAAGTGGTTCAGCTCGCGTGGGCTCACGGCTTCCCGCACCGTCACCAACGAGGCGAGTGGCACCATGGTGTCGTTGCGGCCACGCACGAACAATCGGTCGATGTCTTCGGGCGCGCTGCGGCCGCGCCCTTCGGTCTGCACGATCACGTCGTACTGGTCGGCGTCGCGCTTGTAGCGGGTGACGGCGCGGCCACCCAGCATGGTCTCGACCGTGCGTGCCACCGCATCCACATTCACGCCCATGTCGGCGGCGCGGTTGCGGTCCACCTCGACGAAGATTTCGGGCTTGTTCAATTGCAGGTCGATGTCGGGCTGCACGATGCCGGGGTTCTTGGCCATCTCGCTGAGCATCTGCTGCGCCACGCGCGACAAATCGGCATAACTGTCGCTGGTCTGGATCACGTATTCCAGCGGCCGCGACCGGAAGCCCTGGCCCAGGCTGGGCGGGGTGATCGGGAACACGCTGACACCGGGCAAGGCGCTCACCTTGGGCAGCAGGTCACGCGCCAGCTCGGGCGTGCTGCGGCTGCGCACGCTCCAGTCGGTGGTGCGGAACAGCGCCGTGCCCTGCGACACCTGGCCACCGCCCATGAACATGAAGCGGCGGTCGAACTCGCTGTACTGCGCGCCGATGGCGTCGATCGCGTCCAGGTAGCGGGCGGTGAACTCCAGCGTGGCGCCGTCTGGCGCGCGCACCGGCATGATGATCACGCCCCGGTCTTCCAGCGGTGCCAGTTCGGACTTGGTGTGGGTGTACAGCCACCAGCTGCCCACGCCCGACGCGGCCATCACCAGCAGAACAATCCAACGCTGGCCCAGCAGCCAGCGCAATGTGCTGCGGTAACCGTTGCTCAAACCCACCAGCAAGCGCTCCATGCCGCGGTCGAAGCGGTTCGGCGCGGGGTTGTGGCGCAGCAGCTGGCTGCACATCATCGGCGTCAGCGTCAGCGCCACGAAGCCCGACACCAGCACCGCGCCGGCCAAGGTCAGCGCAAATTCACCAAACAACCTGCCGGTGCGCCCGGGGGTGAAGGCCAGCGGCGCAAACACCGCCGCCAGCGTCAGCGTCATCGCGATCACCGCAAAGCTGATCTCGCGGATGCCCTTGATCGCGGCCTGAAACGGCGGCAGCCCTTCCTCGATGTGGCGGAAGATGTTTTCCAGCACCACGATGGCGTCATCGACCACCAGGCCGATGGCCAGCACCAGGGCCAGCAGGGTGAGGGTGTTGATGGTGAAGCCGGCCAGCGCAATCAGCGCAAAGCTGCCGATCAGGCTGACGGGGATGGTGACCAGCGGAATGATCGACGCCCGCAGCGTGCGCAGGAAGACGAACACCACCAGCGCCACCAGCACCACCGCTTCAGCCACCGTGCGGTACACCGACTTGATCGAGCGGTCAATGAACACCGAGTTGTCGTTGGCCTGCACCACGGTGACCGAGGCCGGCAGGTCACGCTGGATCTGCGGCATCACCGCACGCACGCCGGCGGCCACTTCCAGCGGGTTGGCGGTGGCGTTGCGGATCACGCCGGTGGAAATCGACGGCACGCCGTTGAGCCGCACGCGTGAGCGCTCATTGGCCGCCGCCTCCTGCACCCGGCCCACATCACGCAGGCGCACGGTGTAGCCATTGGCGTTGCGCAGCGCGATGTCGGCAAACTGCGCCACGGTGTTCAGATCGGTGCGGGCGGTGACGTTGAATTCACGCTGTTGGCTCTCGATG
>JANNMP010000062.1:0-18600 GCA_031398015.1 Burkholderiaceae bacterium | reverse complement strand
TGACTATGACTTCCAGTTCATGGTCGAAGAGCTGGCCGTGGGGGCGCAGTTCCGCCTGCCCTATGTGCATGTGCTGGTCAACAACAGCTACCTGGGCCTGATCCGCCAAAGCCAGCGTGGTTTCGAGATGGATTTCTGCGTCCAGCTGGCCTTCGAGAACCAGAACGTCGACGACGGCACGCTCAAGAGTTATGGCGTGGACCACCAGGCGGTGGTGCAAGGCCTGGGTTGCCGCAGCCTGCGTGTGACCGACCCCGAGAAGCTGCATGGCGCGCTGGTCGAAGCCCGCGCCATGGCAGACCGATACCGCGTGCCGGTGGTGGTGGAAGTGATCCTGGAGAAAGTGACCAACATCGCGATGGGCACCGAGATCGACAAGATCAATGAATTCGAAGACATCGACTGCCGCCACCCCGAGGGCCGCCAAGGCCTGGAGATGGCCGGCTTGCTGGAGTAATGCACCATGCCGCGCTTTGCCGCCAACCTGACGATGCTCTTCACCGAGCTGCCGTTTCTCGACCGCTTCGACGCCGCCGCCCGCGCCGGCTTCAAGGCAGTGGAGTTCCTGTTCCCCTACGCCTACAAAGCCGAGGACATCCGGCGCCGGCTCGACGCCAACGGCCTGGCCCTGGTGCTGCACAACCTGCCAGCCGGTGATTGGGATGCCGGTGAGCGTGGCATTGCCTGCCACCCTGATCGGGTTGATGAATTCAACGCCGGTGTCGTCCGCGCCATCGACTATGCCCAGACGCTGGGCGTGCCGCAGCTCAACTGCCTGGCCGGCAAGGCGCCGGCCGGGGTGGCTGATGCGCTGCTGCACCGCACCTTCATTGCCAACCTGCGCCATGCCGCGGCCGCCCTGCGCACGGCGGGCCTGCGCTTGCTGGTCGAGCCGATCAACAGCTTTGACATCCCAGGCTTCTACTTGAACCGCACCGCCCAGGCGCTGGCCATCCTGGCCGAGGTGGGTGCTGGCAACCTGTTCATCCAGTACGACATCTACCACGCCCAGCGCATGGAAGGCGAGCTGGCTGCCACGCTGGAACAGCATCTGCCGCAGATCGGCCATGTGCAGCTGGCCGACAACCCGGGGCGCCATGAGCCCGGCACCGGTGAGATCAACTACCCCTACCTGTTTGCCCATCTCGACCGCATTGGCTATGCCGGCTGGGTCGGCTGCGAATACAAGCCGGCCACCAGCACCGGGGCTGGCCTGGGCTGGCTGAAGACAATGGGCACAGCATGAGCCCGCCGCCACTGCAGATCGGCTTCATCGGCCTGGGCACCATGGGCATGCCCATGGCCGGCCACCTGATCGCCGCCGGCCACCGGCTGTTTGTGCACAGCCGCAGCAAGCTGCCCGAGGTGATTGCCAGCAGCAACGCCACGTTGTGCGCCAGTGCCCGCGCCGTGGCCGAGCGCGCCGACACCATCATCCTGATGCTGCCCGACACGCCCGATGTCGAGGCCGTGCTGTTCGGCGAGCATGGCATTGCCGCAGGCCTGGGGCAGGGCAAGACGGTGGTCGACATGAGCTCGATCTCGCCCATTGCCACCAAGCTGTTCGCGCAGAAGATCAACGCACTGGGCTGCGACTACCTGGATGCACCGGTCTCCGGCGGTGAGCTGGGCGCCAAGAACGCCACGCTGTCGATCATGGTCGGTGGGCCTGAAGCGGCGTTCGAGCGGACCAAGCCGCTGCTGGCACTGATGGGCAAGAACATCACCCTGGTGGGTGGCCATGGCGACGGCCAGACGGCCAAGGTGGCCAACCAGATCATCGTGGCGCTGAACATCGAAGCCGTGGCCGAGGCGCTGCTGTTTGCCGCCAGGGCCGGCGCCGACCCGGCGCGTGTGCGCCAGGCGCTGATGGGTGGTTTTGCAGCGTCGAAGGTGCTTGAGGTGCATGGTGAGCGCATGGTCAAGCGCACATTCGAGCCGGGCTTTCGCATCGCGCTGCACCAGAAAGACCTGAACCTGGCGCTGAGCAGCGCGCGCGCCCTGGGCGTGTCGCTGCCCAACACCGCCACCGCGCAAGAGTTGTTCAACAGCTGCGTGGCCCATGGCGGCCAGGCCTGGGACCATTCGGCCATGGTGAAGGCGCTGGAAACCCTGGCCAACTTCGAGATCGGCCAGACGGCTGCCTGAGCCCCGCGCTGGCCCGGCACAGGCCCGGCACAGGCCCGGCGCAACACATGGGCGCGGCTATGATGGTTTGACGATGCACCTGCAACCGCGCTGACAGCCATGGCCATCCAGTGGTTCCCTGGCCACATGCACAGCACGCGCAAGGCCATTGCCGAGCGCCTGGTCGACATCGATGTGGTGGTTGAGCTGTTGGACGCCCGTCTGCCGGGCTCCAGCGTCAACCCCTTGCTGGCCGAGATGACGGCGGGCAAACCGACGCTGAAGATCCTCAACAAGCAGGACCTGGCCGACCCCGAGACCACCACCCTGTGGCTGGCCCACTACCAGGCCCAGCGTGGCACCCAGGCCCTGGCGCTGGACGCCAGCGAGTCCGCACCGGCACAGAAGCTGGTTGCCGCCTGCCGCGCCCTGGTGCCCGGGCGTGGCGGCATGGTCAAGCCGGTGCGGGTGATGGTCTGCGGCATTCCCAACGTGGGCAAGAGCACGCTGATCAACAGCCTCAAGGGCCAGCGCAGCGCCAAGACCGGTGACGAGCCCGGCATCACCAAGCTGGAGCAGCGCATCACACTGGCCAGTGACTTCGTGCTGTTCGACACCCCCGGCATGCTGTGGCCGCGCATCGTGGTGCCGCAGAGCGGCGACAACCTGGCCGCCAGCGGCGGCATCGGCCGCAATGCCTATGACGATGACAGCGTGGCGCTGGCGTTGCTGGCCCGTGTGCGCGGGCGTTATGCCGCGCGGCTGGCGGCGCGCTACAAGCTGCAAGACCTGGCGCAGTTGCGCGATGAAGACCTGCTCGCTGCCATCGGCCGCCAGCGCGGCGGGCTGTTGCGCGGTGGCCAGGTCAACCTGCAGAAGGCCGCCGAGCTGGCGATCCATGACTTTCGCAGCGGCGCCTGGGGCCGCATCACGCTGGAGACACCGGCCGAGTTTGCCCAGTGGCAAGCCGACGCCCAGGCGCTGGAGGCGCAGCGCGGGGCCGACCAGGCCGCACGCCAGGCGCTGCGGCGCGGCAAGAAAGCTGCTGCACCCGACGCTCCTTGATGCCAGCTTGATGCCGGCCTGGTTTCGCGCTGCGGCACCGCAGCCCTGGCACTTCCACCCTCACGCCCGGTTGCCGCACGGGCCCAGAATCACCCAGACAACGGAGACCACCATGGCCGAGATGGACCATCTGAGCATGATCGACGGCGCCTTCCTGCACCTGGAAAGCCCCGAGATGCCGATGCATGTGGGCAGCCTGGCGCTGTTCGAGCCGCCCGCAGGCGGTGCCGCGGATTGGGTCGACGCCGTCAAGGCCCATGTGGCCAGCCGCATGCACCTGGCACCGGTGTTCACCCGCAAGCTGGCGCTGATGCCGTTTGACCTGGCCAACCCGGTGTGGATTGCCGACGATGACATCGACCTGGACTACCACGTGCGTTACCTGGTGTTGCCCAAGCCCGGCAGCATGGCGCAGATGCAGGCACTGTGCGCAAGGCTGCACAGCAGCCTGCTCGACCGCAGCCGCCCGCTGTGGGAGTTTTATGTCATCGAGGGCCTGGCCGACGGCATGCTGGGCTTCTACAGCAAGGTGCACCATGCGGCGGTGGACGGCCAGGCCGCCGTGGCCATGGCCAACAGCGTGTATGACCTGACAGCCGAACCGCGCCAGGTGAGGCCGCCGCGCACCAGGCGCAGCAACCGCTACCAGCTGGGCGTGGCTGAGCTGCTGGGCGCTGCGCTGGGCAACCAGGCGCAACAATTGCTGCGGTTCGCCAAGCTGCTGCCACCGCTGGCGGGTGTTGTGGTGAATGGTGCGGTGAATGCAGCGGTGGCCGCCGCGCGCCAGGCGCTGGCTGGCCAGCGCAACGGCACAAGCACAACGGCCAAGGCGCCAGGCACGCGGCTGAAGTTTGCGCCGGCCACACCGTTCAACACCCCGATCACCAACCAGCGTGTCTTTGCGGGCGTGTCGCTGCCGCTGCCTGAGGTCAAGGCCATCGGCAAGGGCCTGGGGGCGTCGGTCAACGACATGGTGCTGTGGCTGTGCAGCACCGCACTGCGCGCCCACCTGGCCGACAGCCGCGAGCTGCCTGCCAAGACCCTGGTGGCCGGCGTGCCGATCTCGCTGCGCGCCGAGGGCGACACCAGCGCCAACAACCAGGTCTCGGGCACGCTGATCGACCTGGCCACGCAAGTGGCTGACCCGGCACAGCGGCTGGCCCACATCATGGCTGGCACACAGGCAATGAAGGCGCAGATGGGCAGCTTCGGCAAGCTGATCCCGACTGACTTTCCGTCGTTGGGCTCACCTTGGCTGCTGAGTGGCCTGGCCGCGCTGTACGGGCGCAGCCGCCTGGCCAGCCGGCTGCGCGTGGCCAACCTCACCATCAGCAATGTGCCCGGGCCGCAGGTGCCGCTGTACCTGGCCGGCGCATGCATGGTGGGCATGTATCCGCTGTCGATCGTGGTGCACGGCGTGGCATTGAACATCACCGTGCAAAGCTACCGCAGCCAGTTGTGCTTCGGCCTGATCGCCTGCCGCCGTGCCGTGCCCGACGTTGCCGATCTGGCGCAGCAGCTGAACCGGGCGATGGCTGCGCTGCGCTTGCTGGCGGCGCCGGCTGCCGTGCCCCAGCCAGCGCCAGACGCCGCTGCAGCAGCGCACACAGCGCGCCAACGCAGCAAGCCCAAGCTGGCGGTGGTGGCTGCAGCGGCCGCGGCGCCAGCAGCGGCACCAAGGCCAGCAGCGCCCGCGACGCCCGACCGCGCCCGCAGCCCACGCCGCCGCGCGGCCTGACGGCATGGCACGGCCACGCGCGTCAAACAACGGCACACAGCGCCCGGTGGCCCTGGTCACCGGCGCGTCATCGGGCATCGGCGAGGCGCTGGCACAGCAGTTTGCCCAGGCGGGGTTTGACCTGGTGCTGGTGGCGCGCAGCGCCGACAAATTGAAAGCCCTGGCCGCCACGCTGACGGCGGCGCATGGCGTGCAAGCCTGGGTGGCACCTGCTGATCTGGCGTTGCCTGGCGCCGCCGCCAAGCTGGCCGCTGCCATGCAGCGCGCACGCCGGCCGATTGCGGTGCTGGTCAACAACGCCGGGGTGCTGGCGCACGGCAGCTTTGCCGGGATGCCGGCGGCCCGCCACCAGCAATTGATCGACCTGAACATCTCGGGCCTGACGGCGATGCTGGCGGCATTTGTGCCCGCCATGGTGGCGCGGGGCCAGGGCCGGGTGTTGAACGTGGCCTCGATTGCCGCCTTCCAGCCGGTGCCGTCGCTGGCCACCTATGCCGCCACCAAGGCCTATGTGCTGAGCTTGACCGAATCGCTGTCTGAAGAACTGAAGGGCAGCGGCGTGAGCGTCACCGCGCTGTGCCCCGGCATCACCGCCACCGGCATGCTGGCTGCCGCCAGCGCGGCCAGCGCCGAATTGCAGCGCCTGCCGGCCTTCTTGATCGGCGACGCCGACGACGTGGCCGCCCAAGGTTTTGCCGCCTGCATGGCCGGTGAGGTGATCCGCGTGCCCGGCGCCATCAACCGCGCCACCGTCACCGCCGGGCGGGCCACGCCCAAATGGCTGCTGCGGCGCATTGGCGGCGCGCTGGTGCGCAACTTCAAGCCGCGTTGATGCCCACGCAAGGAGACCCCAACACATGACCCCCAACCCCAACCTGGCCAGCTACCGCGCCGCGCGCGATTTTTTGCTGGCCCACCGCACTGATCTGGCCACCGCCCATGCGGGCTTTCGCTGGCCGCAGCTCAGCCACTTCAACTGGGCGCTGGACCATTTCGACGACCTGGCGCAAGGCAACGATGGCACTGCGCTGTGGATCGTGGCCGACGACGGCAGCGAACAGAAAGTGACGTTTGCGCAGATGGCCGCGCGCAGCAACCAGGTGGCCAACTGGCTGCAAGCCCTGGGTGTGGCGCGTGGTGACCGCGTGCTGCTGATGCTGGGCAACGAGGTGCCGCTGTGGGAGCTGATGCTGGCCTGCACCAAGATCGGCGCGGTGATGATCCCGGCCACCCAGCTGCTGAGCCGCGACGATTTGATCGACCGCTTCGAGCGTGGCCGCGTGCGGGCGGTGGTCACCACACCGGCGTACACCGACAAGTTCGACGGCTTGGACGCTCACGCACCGGGCCCGTTGGTGCGCATCGCCATCGGCGAAGCTGCCGGCTGGTTTGCCTATGCCGGCGCCGACGCGGCCAGCGCGGTCTACACACCGCTGGCCCCCACCCGCGCCGACGAGCCGCTGCTGCTGTACTTCACCAGCGGCACCACGGCCAAGCCCAAGCTGGTGGAGCACACCCACACCAGCTACCCGGTGGGCCACCTGAGCACGCTGTACTGGATCGGCCTGCAAGCGGGCGATGTGCACTGGAACATCTCGTCGCCGGGCTGGGGCAAACACGCCTGGAGCTGCTTCTTTGCGCCGTGGATCGCCGGGGCCACGATCTTCATCTTCAACTACGGCCGCTTCGACGCCAAGCGCGTGCTGGACGTGCTGGTGGCCAAGCAGGTGAGCACGCTGTGCGCGCCGCCCACGGTGTGGCGCATGTTGATCCAGCAGCCGCTGGCCAATTGGCCGGTGGCGCTGCGTGAGCTGCTGAGCGCCGGTGAGCCGCTGAACCCCGAGGTGATCGAGCAGGTGCGCGCGGCCTGGGGCCTGACCATCCGCGACGGCTTCGGCCAGACCGAGACCTCGGCACTGGTGGGCAACCCGCCAGGCCAGCCGATCAAGTTCGGCTCGATGGGCCGGCCGCTGCCTGGCTTCCGGGTGGTGCTGCTTGACCCCGATGACTTGGCCGCAGACGAAGGTGAAATCTCACTCGACCTGGCCGACACCACGCTGGGCCGCCCCACCGGGCTGATGGTGGGCTACGCCGATTCAGCCACCAAGACCGCCGAGGTGATGCGCGCCGGCCACTACCACACCGGTGACGTGGCCCAGCGCGACGCAGAGGGCTACATCACCTACGTCGGCCGCGCCGACGATGTGTTCAAGGCCAGTGACTACCGCATCAGCCCGTTCGAGCTGGAGAGTGTGCTGATCGAACACCCGGCCGTGGCCGAGGCGGCCGTGGTGCCGTCACCCGACGCGCTGAAGCTGGCGGTGCCCAAGGCCTATGTGGCGCTGGCCCCGGGGCACACGGCTGACGAAGCCACAGCACGCAGCATCCTGGCCTTTTGCCGCGGGAAGCTGGCACCGTACAAGCGCATCCGGCGGCTTGAGTTCACCGAGCTGCCCAAGACCATCAGCGGCAAGATCCGGCGGGTGGAGTTGCGCCGCGCTGAAGACGCACGGCCGATGCCACCGGTGGCGGCTGTGGGCGAATACTTCGAATGACGCGCATTGCATTTGCCTCTTGCGCCAATGTCGAAAAGCGCGGCAGCGCGCAACCGGCCTGGGATGACATCGAAGCCGCCAAGCCCGACCTGCTGCTGCTGGGTGACCTGGCAGGAAATTGCCTGAACGGCGCTGCCGATCAGCCGCAAATCAGCCGCAAATCAGCCGCCGGCCACCCTGCGCATCACCCACCACGCCGCGCCACCGGCCAGCGCCGTCACCAGCGTGCCCCAGGCCATGTCGGTGGCGGCCAGCTGCCAGCTCCAGCGCCGCAGCGTGGCCATGTTGGTCATGTCGTAGACGCCGTAGACCACCAGGCCGAGCAGCGCTGATTTGGCCACCGCCGAGCCCAGGCTGTCGGGCAGCGGGCTCAAGGCCAGTGCCACCACACCAGCCGGGTAGCCAACGTAGAACACCACCGCCGGCAGCAGGCGCACGCTGGAGGCCATCAGGTCGCCCAACTCGCGGCGGTAAAAGTCCCTCGCCAGCACACCCAGCCACAACGCATCGAGCACGCCCACCACCAGCAGTGCAGCGCCATATCCAGCCAACCATGTTTTCATGGCGTCGATTCTCGGCGCTGTGGGCAGCTGAACGCGGCGTGGGCCCAGGTGCGTTAGTTCATTTTCGGCCGCAAGGCGCTGGCACCGGCATGCGCCGTCACCACTTCATGCTCGCCCAGCCCAATGGGCTTGCCAGCGGCCACTGACGCCGCCATGGCCAGCATGCGCATCACGCTGCTGTCGGGGCCATCCCACACCTCGGCCGATTCGGGCTGCACGCACAGCACGGCCAGGTCGGGGTCGTCGGCACCGCTGAACCAGGGCCGGGCCATCACCGTCCACAGCGCTTGCCGGCGTGCCGCGTCGTCCACCAGGCGGGCGCTGCCGACGATTGACACATACAGGCTCTTGCCTTCGTCGGTGAATGCCAGGTTGGCCGGCTGCGCCCCCACGCCGAGGTAAGGCGCCAGCGACTTGTGTGACACCAGCATCCACACGGCGCCGCTGGCGTCCATCTCCAGCGGTGTCAGCGGCCGCGCGTCGAGCCGGCCGCTGGGCTCACGCAGGGTCAGCATGGCAATGCGCTGGCCTTCCAGGCGGTCGCCCAGGCGCTGCATGTCGGGGTGGCTCTGGTGGTGGACTTTCATAACGGTGTTCCTCGGTGGTTGGGCCTGCGGCCCGGTCTGGCCACTCTAGAAACCGGGCCGGCGGCGCACAGTCGGCGGTGGTCCCGGGTGCCGGTAGGACAGCGCCTGGCGGGCTGCAACGTGATGCCGAAGCCGCGCCAGCCTGTCCCGCACTGGACACGGCCACTGCGGGTTAGCCTGCTTCCGGCGATCCGTTTGTCGGACAAAGATCGCGCACCACAAACACCGAGGGCTGTGCGCAACGATGGCGATGGACACCCAGACAGGGGCCGAGGTGTTTCAGCGCCTGGTGATGGAGCCGGCGTACAAGACCGTGTCAGCCGCCATCGAGCGCGCCATCCTCGACGGCGCGCTGCTGCCCGGCACCGCCCTGCCCACTGAGCAAGAGCTGGCCGATCGCTTCGGCGTGCACCGCAGCACCGTGCGCGAGGCCATCCGCCAGGTCGAGCAAGAAGGCCTGCTGCAACGGCGAGAGGGCCGGCGGCTGTTTGTCTGCCTGCCCGGCGTGCATGACCTGGCGCCGCGCGCCACCCGGCTGCTGCTGATGCAGCAGACAACGTTTCAAGAGCTGTGGGACGTGGCCGCGGCGCTGGAACCGCTGGCAGCGCAACTGGCCGCCCGGCACGCCATGCCCGATGACCTGGCGCTGCTGGACGCCAATGTGGCCGCCACCGCCGCTGAAACCCGCCTGCCCGCGCTGGTGGCACTCGACATGGAATTCCACGCCCTGGTGGGCCGCGCCAGCCACAACCGCGCGCTGATGCTGGCGCGTGAGCCGGTGGGCCTGCTCTACAACCCCACGCTGCTGCAGGTCAGCCAGCGCCTGCCGCAGGCCAGCGCCCGCAACCTGGCGGCCCACCGGCACATCCTGGCGGCGCTGCACAGCGGTGACGCTGCACTCGCCGCTGACTGGACACGCAAGCACATGGTCGATTTTCAACGTGGCTTTGCGATGGCCGGGCTCAGCATGCGCACGCCCATCGCCCAGCCAACCCCATGCCCTGCCCGGGCCAATTCAACGGAGACACAGCCATGACAACGAGCAACACCCTGACCCCAACGCGCCCGGTTTTGGGCGCTGGCATGGGCAAGCGGCGCCTGTTGGCTGCGGCCGCAGCGCTGTGCGCTGCCGGCGGTTTTGGCAGCGCCGCGCAAGCGCAAGAGACCTTCAAGGTCGGCATCGTCAGCTTCTTGTCGGGCCAGGCGGCTGAGAGCTTCGGCATCCCGGCTGTCAACGGCGCCAAGGTGCTGCTGGATGCCTTCAACAAGGGCGCAGCGCCCGCGCCCTACAACAAGGTGGGCTTCGGCGGCATGAAGCTTGAATTCGTCTACGTCGACGAAGCCGGCGGTGCCACCAAGCAGGTGCAGGAATTGAAGACCCTGTACGACCGCGAAAAGGTCGACGCGGTGGTGGGCTACGTCAGCTCGGGCGACTGCCTGGCCGTGGCGCCGGCGGCCGAGGAGATGAAGAAGTTCCTGATCCTGTATGACTGCGGCACGCCGCGCATCTTCGAGGACAACAAGTTCCAGTACGTGTTCCGCACCGCCAGCCACGGCGCCATGGACAACGTGGCGCTGGCGCGCTACCTGAAGGTCAAGAACATCAAGGCCGACAGCTTCAACATGATCAACCAGGACTACGCCTGGGGCCAAGACTCGAAAAAGGACTTTGCCGGGTCGATGGCGACGCTGTTCCCCAATGCCAAGGTCGGTGAAGACCAGCTGCCCAAGTTCGGTGCCGGCCAGTACGGCACCGAGATCTCGGCGCTGATGAGCAAGGCCGCCGACGTGACCCATACCAGCCTGTGGGGCGGCGACCTGCAGGCCTTCATCCTGCAGTCGGCCCCGCGCGGCCTGTTCAAGCGCACCCAGGTGCTGCTGTCGGCCGGTGACCATGTGCTGCCCGGCCTGGGCGAGAAGATGCCCGACGGCGTGATCCTGGGCGCCCGCGGCGCCTATGGCCACATGTCGCCCAAGAGCGCCCTGAACGACTGGTGGTGGGACTTGTACAGCAAGGCCTACAACGTCTACCCGGTGCAGGCCCCGTACCGCATGGTGCAGAGCCTGCTGGGCCTGAAGCTGGCCGCCGAGAAGGCCATGGCCGCCAACGGGGGCAAGAAGCCGACATCGGAGCAGCTGGCCGCCGCGCTGCGCAACTCGGAATGGGAGTCGCCCGCCGGCAAGATCCGCATGGCCCTGGGTGGTGGTCACCAGGCCATCCAGGACACCGCCATCGGCCGCACCAAGTTCGACGCCGCCAAGAAGATGGTGATGATCGAGGACATCGTGCGTTTCCCGGCCGACTGCGTGAACCCGCCGGCCAACATGGACGCCGAGGCCTGGATCAAGGCCGGCTTCCCAGGCGCGAAGAACTGTCCTTGAGCGTCTGGCGCGGCCTGGCGGCCGCTTGATGGGCACTGGCACGCCAAGCGCGCCAGTGCCCCCAACCCCACATCGAAAGCCGCCCATGGCTGCGCTTGTCACCATCCTGATCGACGGCCTGACCTATGCGTCCTGGCTGTTCATCGTCGCGCTCGGGCTCACGCTGGTGTTCGGCGTGCTCAAGATCCTGAACATCGCGCACGGCAGCTTTTATGCGCTGGGCGCGTACGGCGCTGCCACCTTCGTGGCCTGGTTCGCCAGCATGCAGCTTGCGCCGTGGCTGTCGCTGGTGGCCATGCTGCTGGCGGCGGTGGTCATCGCGGCCATCGTGGCGCCGTTGACCGAGCGCGGCCTGCTGCGCTTCTTCTATGGCCGTGACGAGGTGCTGCTGGTGCTCACCACCAACGCCCTGTTCCTGATCATGGAAGACCTGACCAAGCTGATCTGGGGCGCCAACCCGTACTTCGTGTCCGAGCCCTATGCGCTGTTCGGCAATGTCGACATCGGCGTGCAGAGCTACGTCGGCTACGACTTCATGCTGGTGGGCCTGGCCGTCACCGTGGGCCTGGCCGTGTGGTGGGGCCTGAACCGCACCCGCCAGGGCAAGATCGTGCTGGCGGTGATCCACAGCCCCGAGGTGGCAGCCAGCATGGGCGTGAATGTTTCGCGGGTGTACATGGTGGCGTTCTCCATCGGCATCTTTCTGGCCGCGCTGGGCGGCGCCTTCACCGCGCCGATGATCTCGGTGCAGCCGGGGGTGTCGGTGGGCGTGATCATCCTGTCGTTCGCGGTCGTCATCATCGGCGGGCTGGGCAGCATTGAAGGTGCAGCCATCGGCGCGCTGATCGTCGGCATGGCCCGCTCGGTGGCGGTGCACACCGCACCGGTGGCCGAGCTGTTCGCCATCTATCTGGTGATGGCGGTGGTGCTGATGTTCCGGCCCGAAGGCCTGTTCCAACGCACCCAGGCAAGGAAGATCTGACATGGCAGCAACCCTCTCTGCAAGTGCCGCCGTCGCAGGCGCCCCGGCAGCAGCCGGCGTCGGCCACGGCCGCACGGTTGCGCTGGGTGTGGGCTTTTGTGCCCTGCTGTGCGTGGCCGGCCTGTTCGCACCCAAGTGGCTCACCTTCCTGGTCACCATGGCGGCAGCCAATGGCCTGGTGTCGCTGGGCATCGTGGGCCTGATGCGTGGCGGCGTGGTGCCGTTCGGCCAGGGCATGATGCTGGCGCTGGGTGGCTATGCCGCCGCGCTCAGCTTCAACCACCTGGGCATCACAGACGTGCTGCTGCTCACGCTGGGCGGCGGCACGGTGGCGGCGCTGGTGGCCGCGCCGTTCGCGCCGCTGCTGTCGCGCTACCGCGGCATCTTCTTCGCCATGCTGACGCTGGCCTTGTCGATGGTGCTGTACGGCCTGCTGATGAAGCTGACCATCCTGGGCGGCAGCGACGGCTTCAACGTTGGCCGGCCCACACTGCTGGGCCAGAAGCTGCCCGACAGCCACAGCGGCTACATCATGTTCGTGGTGGCTGTGGTGCTGGCCACGGTGATGGCGCTGCTGGCACGCATCTACTTCGACAGCACCCGCGGCCTGGTGACGCTGGCCGTGCGCGAGAACGAGCTGCGGGTGGAATACCTCGGCGGCTCGGTGCGCCAGGCCATGACGATCAACTTCATCCTGGCCGCCTTTTGCGGCGGCATGGGCGGCGCGCTGGCGGTGCTGGCGCTGGGCCACATCGAGCCGAACTTCAGCTTCTGGACCACCTCGGGTGAATTCGTCTTCGTCTTCGTCGCCATCCTGGCCGGCTGGCAGAGCGTGGCGGCAGTGTTCGTGGCCAGCACGGTGCTGGAGGTGGTGCGCAGCTTTTCCAGCGCCTACTTTCCCAACACCTGGCAGCTGGTGCTGGGCCTGTTCCTGCTGTTCGTGATCCGCTTCCTGCCCAAGGGCATCGGCTCGCTGTGGATGCGGGGGAACACGCGATGACGTTTCTCCTTGAAGCCAAGGGCCTGGAAAAGCGCTTCGGCGCGGTGGTGGCTGCTTCGGCCGTCAACATCAACGTCAAGGCCGGCGAGCGTGTCAGCCTGATCGGCAGCAATGGCGCTGGCAAGACCACTTTCGTCAACATGATCACCGGCTACCTCAAGCCCGACGCAGGCCAGATCCTGTTGGACCGGCAGGACATCACGCCGCTGGCCCCGCGTGACATCACCCGCCTGGGCGTGGCGCGCTCGTTCCAGATCCCGCAGCTCTACGGCGACCTGACAGCCCTGGACAACATGCTGGTGGCCAATGCCTGCCATGACCAGAAGCTCAGCTTCTGGCAGCCGGCGCGGCGGCCGCAGGCCATCGCACGCGCCGAGCAGCTGCTGGAGCGCTTCGGCCTGATCGAGCACCGTGGCCGCCGCGTGGCCGAGTTGCCCGGCGGCGTGCGCAAGCTGCTGGACATCGCCATGGCCCTGACCGGCCATCCCAAGCTGCTGCTGCTGGACGAGCCCACCAGCGGGGTGTCGGCCGAGGAGAAGTTTCCAATGATGGCCACCATCATGGACGCGCTGGGCCAGGAGGTGAACACCACCGTGCTCTTCGTCGAGCACGACATGGACATCGTCGAGCGCCATGCCAGCCGGGTGATCGCCTTCTACGCCGGGCGCGTGATTGCCGACGACGTGCCCGCCGTGGCCCTGGCGGCCGATGACGTGCGCCGCTACGTCACCGGCGAGCTGTTGGCCGAATAACTGCTGGCCGAATGAACGCTGGCCGAATGAGAGAGCCCAACCCATGCTGAAGATCGAAGGCATCCACGTGGCCATCCAGTCGGTGGTGGCCCTGCGCGGGCTGTCGCTCACGGTGGCCAACGGCACCATGGTCGGCCTGATCGGGCGCAACGGCGCCGGCAAGACCACCACCCTGCGCACGGTGATGGGCCACCTGGTGCCCAGCCAGGGCAGCATCCACTTCGACGGCCAGGACCTGGCGACCCTGCCCACGCATGCCCGTGCGGTGCTGGGCATCGGCTACATGCCCGAAGACCGCGGCCTGGTGCCCGAGCTGACGGTGGAAGAGAACATCCTGGTGCCGGTGTGGGTCAGCAAGGCGCTGCGCGTTGATGAACGCCTGGCCCTGGTCTACCGCGTTCTGCCTGAACTGCGCGAGATGAAAGACCGGCGCGCGCTGCTGCTGTCGGGCGGCCAGCAAAAGCTGGTGGCCCTGGCCCGGGCGCTGGCGGCGGGCACACGGCTGCTGCTGCTCGATGAGCCGTTTGAAGGCGTGGCGCCGGCGCTGAGCAAGCGCCTGGCCGAGGTGATTGCCGGGCTCAAGGGCACGGCCGTGTCGGTGTTGATGGCGCAGAGTGATTTGAACCACTCGCGCAAGCTGGTGGACGCTGAGTTCGTGATCGAGCGCGGTGCGAACGTGGCCACCGGTTTGCCCACGCCGGCCCACTGACCGCAGCCGACCAACGCGGGCAGTGCGACCAGTTGCTGCAAGCTGCAACCGATCAGACTCCCGGGTAACGGCCAGTAAGGGCCAGCGGCACGGGTGCGCGCGGCGGCCTAACATGCGCACTGTCGGCACACCCGCGCGAAAGCCGGGGTCGCAAAGTTCCCGGTCTACCGTGGCCCGCGCCCAGCAGTGGCCACCACGACAGCGGGGCCGCATGTTGATGCTCTGCCATCGGCGCACTGGCCCTGCTGAACCCAGCCACCGTTTCAGCCAGGATTTGCCCATGTCCAGTCGCACCGCCACGTTGCCCCGCCCCACCCAACTGCTGCGTCGCGCCATCCTGGCGCTGGCGCCGCTGTTGCTGCTGTCAATCACAGCCGCGCCGGCGCTGGCTGCAGGCGCACAGCGCGATGCGGTGGTGCCGCACCGGGACAAGGCCGCGTTCCCGCAGGTCAACCTGGGCGAGCGTGAATCCCGTGGCCAGCGGGCGCTGCAGTTGCTGGGCAACCGCCTGCCCGAGGTGGCCGCGTTCTACGGCCAATCGCCCGACGAGTTCCGCGCCCGCATGCTGGCCGACCGCACCTGGCGGCTGGACCAGCGCGGGCGGGTGTTCATCGTTGAAGAGCTTGACCGGCCGCTGCCGGCCACGCCGGCGCCGGCTGCCACAACAGGCCTGATCGACGGCACCTACGCGCCGCTGGACCAGACCTTTTTGCTGCACAGCAAGCCAGGCGCGCAGCGCACCATCCACCTCAACTTCAGGGGCGCCACGCTCACCGGCAGCGCATGGAACGGCAGCGGCGGCAGCATCAACGCATTGCCGTTTGACACCGACGGCATCCCCTACAGCTTCTCCAGCGCCGAGCTGCAGCGCATCCAGGCCATCTGGCAGCGGGTGGCCGAAGACTACGCGCCGTTCGACGTCAACGTCACCACCGAGGCCGTGCCGCTGGACCGCATCACCCGCGCCGGCAGCACCGACAGCGTGTTCGGCACCACCGTGCTGATCACCAGCAATGTGGGCGTCTACAACTGCAGCTGTGGCGGCGTGGCTTACCTGGGCGTGTTCGACGACACCAGTGATTTCTACAAGCCGGCGCTGGTGTTCTACAACCAGCTGGGCAGCGGCAGCGAAAAATACGTGGCCGAGGCCATCTCGCACGAGGCCGGCCACAACATGGGCCTCGGACACGACGGTGGCAGTGGCAGTGGCTACTACGGCGGCCACGGCAGCGGTGCCACGGGCTGGGCGCCGATCATGGGCGTGGGTTATTACCAGTCACTGGTGCAGTGGAGCAAGGGCGAGTACAGCGGCGCCACCAACACGCAGGACGATTTTGCGGTGATGCAGAGCAACGGCCTGCCCTTGCGCGCCGACGACCACGGCGACACCGCAGCCACCGCCACCGCACTGACCGGCATCACCGCCGGTGGCCTGCGCACGCTGGCCGCGCAGGGCATCATCGAGCGGGCCACCGACACCGACATGTTCTCGTTTGCCGCCGGTGCCGGCAGTGCCAGCTTCAACATCAGCCCGGTAGCGCGCTCGGCCAACCTGGACCTGCTGGTGACGCTGCGCAACGCCGCCGGCACGGTGCTGGCCAGCGCCAACCCTGTGGACGCGCTGGCCGCCAGCTTCAGTTTCACGCTGCCGGCCGCCGGCACCTACACCTTGGCGGTGCAGGGCACCGGCAAGCCTGACCCATTGGCCACCGGCTACAGCAGCTATGGCAGCCTGGGCCAGTACGCGCTGTCGGCCACCGTGCCGGCCCCCGGCGCGCAGCAGCCACCGGTGGCGCTGATCAGCACGTCCACCGTGCGCGGCACGGCGCCACTGACCGTGGCCTACTCCGGCGCCGGCTCGACCGACTCTGACGGCAATGTGCAAGCCTGGGCCTGGACCTTCAGCGACGGCGGCAGCGCCAGCGGCGTCAGCACCAGCCGCACCTACAACAACCCCGGCAGCTACAACACGGTGCTGCAGGTCACCGACAACAGCGGCCTGACGGCCAGCAGCAGCGTGACTGTGACGGTCGACCCGCCGGTGACACCGCAGACGATGCGGGTGGCCGACATTGCGATGGGCCTGGCCTTTCTGCGCAGCACCGCCGTGCAGGGCACGGCGGTGGTGAAGGTGCTCGACGGCAGCGGCGTGCCTGTGGCCGGTGCCAACGTCAGCGGCCAATGGAGCGGCCTGGTCGCGCGCAGCAGCAGCATCACCACCGATGCCAGTGGCCTGGCACGCTTCAGCTCGCCCTTCAGCCGTGCGACCAGCGGCAGCTTTCACTTTGCGGTCTCCGGTGTCAGCCGCAGCGGCTGGACCTACGCCCCGCTGACCAACACCGAATCCAGCGACAGCATCAACCGCTGAGGTATGTCGCGGTTGAACAACCCCACCCGAGGAGACTTGCCCCACGCACACCGCACACGCCCAAGGACGGCGGCCGCTGGTTCACCAACAATGGCCGCGATTGGTTGAGTGAAGTCCTGCCGCATGACACGCTGAACCGCGTGTCGCAACCCGGCCAGCAGCACTTTGGCTGCCCGTTCTGCCCCCAGGCTGAGCCGTTCCTCACCGGCTTTGTCGAGCACAACGGCTGCCTGGGCCGGCCGGTGGATGTGCTGGTGATGGCCGACGGCTCGATGCTGGTCAGCGACGACCACAACGGCGCCATCCACCGCATCAGCTGGCAACTGTGATGCGGCTGCCGGCAGCGGCGCTGCTGGTGGGCCTGGGGCTGGGCCAAGTCCCGGGCCCGGCGCCGCTGCTGGCCCAGGCGCCGTCATTGGCTGGCCAGCCAAGTTGTGACGCCATCACCCAGCTGTTGTTGTTCCGCGAGGGCCGGCGTGACAACCCGGTGAACGGGCTGCACTGCCTGGCCTGCCACGGCGACACGCCGGCCATGAGCGAGGCACTGGCGGGTGTGTCGGCTGCCGAGGTCGCTGACCTGGTGCATGCGCTGGCGCACCGGTCCGGTGTTGCCTCGGCAGCCATGAAGCCCTGACGCCGCACGCAGGCACCAACACAGCACCGGCACAGGGCCGGCACAGCGCCGACCCAGGCGCCGCCACAGCGGCGCATAAACTGCCCGCATGACCCGCGCCGATGCCATGGGCTTGCTGTTGGCCTTCATCGCCCGCCTGATCACCGGCGCGCAAGGCCATTGGAAGGGCTGCCCGCCCAAGGCCGAACAGCGCATCTACTTTGCCAACCACCAGAGCCATCTTGATTGGGTGCTGATCTGGGCCGCACTGCCGCGCGAGCTGCGCGCCAGCACCCGGCCGATTGCCGCGCGTGACTACTGGACCGCCAGCGCCTTCAAGCACTGGATCACCCGCGAGGTGTTCAACGCGGTGTATGTGGCCAGGCAGCGCAGCGACGACCAAGACCCGCTGGAGCCATTGGCCGAGGCGCTGAGCAGCGGTGATTCGCTGGTGATCTTTCCCGAAGGCACACGCAGCAACAAGGGCGCGCCGCAGGCCTTCAAGAGCGGGCTGTACCACCTGGCCCAGCAGTTCCCGCAGGTGCAATTGATCCCGGCCTGGATCGACAACGTGCAGCGGGTGATGCCCAAGGGCGAGGTGGTGCCGGTGCCGATCTTGTGCACGGTGACCTTCGGCGCGCCGATGCATCTGGGCGACGGCGAGAGCAAGGCTGACTTTCTGCAGCGTGCACGCGCGGCGGTGGTGGCGCTGCAGCCGGTGGAGTCGCAGCTTCAGGCAAACCCTGGATGACCGACCTGCGACGCTGGAGCGCCGACGAGCAGGTGGCCCTGCTGTTCGTGGTGCTGTTCGGCCTGCTGCTGGCCGCCAGCGCCGCCGCAGCGCTGCTGGCGCTGCGTGAGCGCAGTGCCAGCCAGCAGGCACTGTTCGAGCGCTTTCAGCTCGAGCTGCGCGCGGTGTGGGTGGGTGCGGTGGTGTTCTGGGCCGCCTGGGTGTCGGGCCCGGCGGGTGCCACGGTGTTGTTCGGTGCCGTGTCGTTCCTGGCGCTGCGTGAGTACGTCACCCTGGTCAAGACCCGGCGTGGTGACCACCGCAGCCTGCTGCTGGCCTTCTTCGTGGTGCTGCCGATCCAGTACGTGCTGGTGGCCAACCGCAGCTTCGACTTGTTCTCGGTGTTCATCCCGGTCTATGTGTTCCTGG